>NZ_JBNDHS010000011.1:0-99337 GCF_056755095.1 Rhizobium sp. SVR5-9E
GATCTATGACGTCAATGTCATCGGCACGATGCGCTGGATCAGGCCGTTCCTTCCATTGATGCGAACAGCAAAGCGCGGTTCGATCATCACCGTCGCCTCCCAGCTTGCTCTTTCCGGCGGCAGAAACAACCCGTCCTATATAGCGTCCAAGGGAGCCATCATGTCGCTGACGCGCTGCATGGCACTCGACTATGCCCCCGACAATATCCGCGCCAATTGCATTGTCCCCGGTGCGATAGAAACACCGATGCTTGAGCGTTCCTTTTCGCGTGCATCTTCTGCCGAGGATGCCCGGGCCGCAGCTCTTGCCCGTCATCCGCTCGGCCGCTTCGAGCGCCCGGGAGAGGTCGCCGAGGCGGCCCTGTTCCTGGCAAGCGACAGGTCGAGTTTCACCACGGGCTCCAGGCTCCCCGTCGATGGAGGATGGTTGGCCTAGATGGAGATGGAGCGCGTTCTCGTCACTGGTGGTTCGGGCTTCGTTGGTCTCAACGTCGTCGAGGCATTGCTGTCTGCCGGCGTCCACGTGACGAGCTTCGATGCCAAGACGATGCCGCAGGCAGCCCTTGAAACCTTCCAGCATTTGCCCGGACGACTGACGACCATAGAGGGCGATATTCGTGATCTCCAGGCGCTGCTGATGGCGACGCAGACGACAGATGCGATCGTTCATGGAACGGCGATCACGCCGAGTGATGCCAACGAGGCCGCGACCGTCGATCTGGCGCTATCGATCAATGTCGGCGGCACCATCAACGCCTTGCGTGCAGCGTCTCTCACGTCCCGCCGACGCATGGTGTTTCTGAGTTCGGCCTCCGTCTATGGGGCGGCTGAGCTCACAGGCGGGCTGCTCGATGAAGCAGCAAGCCCGCCGGCCCCGCGCTCTGTCTACGCCGTTTCGAAATTTGCCGCAGAACGACTGGCAGAGCGGCTCGCGCCACAGGACGCGATATCCCTGAGACTGCTCCGGCTCGGCTCCGTCTTCGGCCCCTGGGAACATGCGACCGGCGTTCGCACCACCTTGAGCCCCATCTTCCAGGCGACCGGGATCGCGGTTTCCGGCAGTGGCGCCTGTGTCCTGCCGCGCGAGGGGCGACGAGACTGGATCTACAGTCGCGACGTGGCGGCAGCGGTCCTGCGGGCCGTTATTGCCGATGAGCCTACGCCCGGACCGGTCAATGTCGGACTAAGCCTCGAATGGGGGGTTGCCGATTGGTGCGATCGCCTGGCCCGGCCTTTTGCAGGCTTCAGCTATCGGCTTGCAGCCGGCGGCGAGGTCGCGACCATCGACTTTCATGGGGCTGTCGATCGGGCTGCGCTCGCAATCGACCGGCTGCATGGATCCCTCGCGTTTCAACCGAACTACGGGCTCGAGGCCGCCTTTGACGATTACATTGGTTGGATCGGCGCCCATCCCGAATTCCTGGAGGGTTGCCGCGATGGCCGACTTTGATCTCGTCGTCCGCAATGGACGGATTTTTGCCGGAGATGGCCTCATCGAAGGCGATATTGCCTGCAAGGACGGCACGATCGCGGCGATTGGCACTGGCCTGCCGGGCGGCAGCCGGGAGATCGACGCGGCCGGCAAGCTTGTCCTGCCGGGCGGGATCGATGCCCATTGTCACATCGTACAGCTCACATCGACCGGCGCCACAACCGCTGACACCTTCAGGACGGCATCGATACCGGCAGCCTTCGGCGGCACCACGACATTGATGCCCTTTGCCGTTCAGCATCGAGGGAAATCCTTGCGCGCCGCGGTCGAAGATTACAGGTCGCGCGCCGCCGGCCAGTCCATCGTCGACTATGCCTTCCATCTGATCGTCACCGATCCGACACCGGAGACACTGCAGACCGATATCCCGGCGCTTGCCGCGGAAGGTTTCACCTCGGTGAAGATCTATCTGACCTATGACGCCTTGCGACTGGACGACTGGTCGGCTCTCGACGTGCTCGCGACTGCCAGGCGCGAGCAGTTGATGGTGATGATTCATGCGGAAAGCCATGACCTGATTGCCTGGCTGACCGAACGCATACTCACCAACGGCTACGGCGACCTGAAATATCTGAGCCGTTCGCGCCCGATCATCGCCGAACGCGACGCGACGCATCACGCGATCACCATGGCGGAACTGATCGATGTCCCGGTCCTGATCGTGCATGTGTCCTCCAGGGATGCGCTGGAGCAGATCCGCTGGGCGCGAACGCAGGGGGTGCGCACCTACGCCGAAACATGCCCGCAATATCTCGTGCTCAGCGAAGGCGATCTCGACCGGCCGCATTTCGAAGCGGCCAAATATTGCTGCAGTCCGCCCTTGCGCGATCTGCGCCACCAGAAGGCTCTGTGGGCCGGGCTGGCGGACGGCGCGATCGATGTTTTCTCTTCCGATCATTCGGCCTTCTTCTTTGAGGGAGCGGAAGGAAAGATGCGAAACGGCAAGAATGCGACGTTCGACAAGGTTCCCTATGGACTTCCGGGTCTCGAAACCCGGCTGCCGCTCTTGTTTTCCGAGGGAGTGTCAAAAGGCCGGTTGTCTCTGCGCGACTTCGTGCGCGCCACCGCCGAGCGCCCGGCAGAGCTCTATGGCCTGCAGGGCCGCAAAGGCATTCTCGCGCAGGGTGCCGAGGCCGACATTGTGATCTGGGATGAGGCAAAACGCGTGCGGATCAGCACCGAAACGCTGCACGACGAACTGGATTACACGCCCTATGAAGGGATGGTTGTCGAGGGGTGGCCGCAGACGACCATCTCGCGCGGCCAAATCCTGTGTCACGATGGAAAACTGCTCGCCGAGCCTGGCTGTGGCCGCCTGATCGCCTGCGACCGGCCGAATGCCGCGCGCCCGACCGGAAAGCCGGTCACCGGCTACGATGTGACGGAAAACCGATTGACCATGCGGTGACGCTCGGTCGGCGGTGGTTGCACTTGCCCGCCTGTCTGAACCCGCTGCTGCGGGCCAGTAGAGCGGGAAAGCGGATGTTTGGAGTTCGCCCCATGATGGAGCAGACCTATACGCTGAAGCAGTTGGCACAGGGCGACCGGCCGATCCGGATCGGCTTTTTCCTGGTGCCGGACTTCCCGTTGATGACCTTTGCCGCGGCGCTCGACTCGCTGCGGCAGGGTAATCGGCTGGCCAAGCGAAAGGCCTTTGAGTGGCTGATCCTGTCGGCGGATGGCGGCCATGTGAAATCCAGCAGCGGATTGGGATTCGATGCCGATATGGCGATCGGCCAGGCGCCCCGTTGCGATATCGTCATTCTCTGCGCCGGCATCAACTATGCCGACGCCTATGATGCCAATGTCTTTGCGTGGTTGAGGCGCATCCATTCCGAAGGATGCGTGCTGGGCGCAGTCAGCACGGCGGTGTTCTTTCTGGCAAAGGCGCGATTGCTTGAGGGGCGGCGATGTGCCGTGCATTGGGAGTCGCTGGCAAGCTTTCGCAGCGAGTTCCCGAATTGTCTTGCGACGGACGATATTTTCGCCATCGACGGACGCTTTCTGACCTCGTCTGGCGGCACGGTCACGCTCGACATGATGCTCTATCTTATCTCCGCCGTCGAGGGCAGGGAACTGGCCGCGCTGATTTCCGATCAGTTCAACCATGCCCGCATCCGGCGCCAGGACGACGTCCAGCGGATGTCCCCCGAAGACCGTTTCGGCATCAGGAATGCCAAGCTTGCATTTGTGGTTCGCCGCATGGAGGCGAGCCTCGGCGATCCTGTCGAGATTTCCGACCTTGCCGACAGCGTTGCGCTTTCGCTGCGCCAACTCGAACGACTGTTTCACGCCAATCTCGGCAAAAGTCCCAGTCACTTCTACATCGAGCTGCGTATGGCGCGCGCAAGAGAGCTCCTGACCTACACGGAATTGGCGATCGGACAGATTGCTGAAATCTGCGGTTATCAGTCGGCTTCCCACTTCGGCCGCTCCTACCGCACGCGATTTCGCGAAAGCCCTGCGGCCACCAGGAGGGCCGAGAAACGGCGGGAGGTGTCAACCAAATGAACAATGTCGATCGACGCAGAGAAGATGTCGGATCGCTGCATGTCACACAGGTCCATCCCGTCTTAATTTTTACCAAGACGGGCGACGGGCAAAAGGCCGCTGCGACCGTGGCAGGAGCGGAAGCCCGCCAATCGGTCCAACCAACAAAAAAATTCGGAACAGTTAAAGCGCTAACTAGGAGATGACTACCGTGGATAAGAAAGAGCATTCCTATATTCCGACCCTGGTCGAACAGATGTCCGGCGGCTCGATAGGCCGCCGCGAGTTCTTGCGCAAGGCGACGCTGCTCGGCGTTTCGGCGGCAGCTGCCTATTCTCTCGCCGGCGTTGCGATGCCCGGCAATGCTGCCCAGGCGGAAGACCTGCCGAAGGGCGGAAACCTGCGCATCGGCATGCGCTGCATGGAAATCAAGGATCCGCATCTGGCCGACTTCGCCGAAAAGTCGAACGTCATCCGTCAGGTCTGCGAATATCTTACCTTCACCGACCGCAACAACATCACGCATCCCTACCTTCTCGAAAAGTGGGAAGTCAGCGACGACCTGAAGACCTGGACGCTGCACGTTCGCAAGGATGTCAAGTGGCGCAAGGGCCGTCCTCTGACGGCAGATGATGTGGTCTGGAATCTCAAGCGCGTTTGCGATCCGGCAATCGGCTCGTCGATGCTCGGTCTCTTCACCGGCTATCTCGTGCAGGAATACGAAACCGGCGAAAAGGACGAGAAGGGCAACCCGAAGAAATCAAGCAAGCTCTGGGCCGACAACGCCATCGAGAAGGTCGACGATCACACCGTCCGCCTCAACTGCTCTGCGCCGCAGATCGCCGTGCCAGAGCACCTTTATCACTACCCGATGTTCATCATCGATCCGGAAGAAAACGGTGCTTTCGGCGCTGATGCGAACGGCACTGGTCCCTTCGCCATCACCGAATACGTGGTCGGCAAGGGTGCCAAGTACAAGGCTCGCACTGATTATTGGGGCACGGGTCCCTATCTCGACACGTTCGAATATGTCGACCTCGGCGACAATCCGGGCGCCGGCATCGCCGCCATGGCCTCCAAGCAGGTCGATGGTCTGTCGGAAGCCGATGCTGTCCAGATCAACGCGATGAAGAACTTCCCGCATGTAGGCGTCTATCAGGTCGAGACGACGCAGACGGTCGTCGCCCGCATGCACCCGGATATCGAGCAGTTCAAGGACAAGCGCGTTCGCCAGGCGATGCGTTATGCGATCGACCGCGAGAAGGTCATCCAGACGGCACTTCTCGGCGCCGGCGTTCCGGCCGAAGATCACCACGTCGCGCCCTCGCATCCCGAATACGCGGCGCTTCCCAAATATCCGCGCGACGTCGAGAAGGCCAAGAAACTTCTGGCCGATGCCGGCTATCCGGACGGTTTCGAATTCGACATGACGACGCGCCCGGATCCGATCTGGGAGCTCAACACGGCGCAGGTCCTTGCCGAACAGTTCAAGGACATCGGCGTCAAGGTCAATATCAAGGCCTTGCCGAGCGCCCAGTATTGGGAGGTCTGGACGACGTCGCCGTTCAGCCTGACGGCCTGGGGCCACCGGCCGCTGGCCATCATGACGCTGTCGCTCGCCTACCGCTCGAACGCCGCATGGAATGAGTCCAACTATTCCAATGCGGATTTCGACAAGCTGCTGACCGAGGCCGAAGGCATTCTCGACCCGAAGGAGCGCAGCAAGGTCATGGCGAAGATCGAGGCGATCATGCAGGATGACGGGCCGATCGTTCAGCCCTTCTGGCGTGTCTTCTCGACCGTCATGGACAAGAAGGTCAAGGGCTTCGAGCTTCATCCTTCCCAGTACATCTTCGCGCATCAATACGCGATCTCGGCTTAACCTCCCGGCTGGTGCCTGGCCGCATTCGTGCGGTCGGGCGCTGGGCCTGGACATTCGGATTCCTCCGGCTATGGCGAATTTCCTCCTCAAGCGTTTGGCGATGATGGTCGTGACGATGCTCTGTGCTTCGTTTCTCGTCTTCGCCGTTTGCGAGTTCACTCCCGGCAGCGTGGCGCGCAAGTCGCTTGGTCCTTTCGCCACTCAGCAGCAGGTCGACCTGCTTTCGCAGAAACTGAAGGCCAATGATCCGCTGCTGGTACGATATGGCCGCTGGCTCGGCGTGCTCGTCGGGGCGATCCCCGATCCGCTCCAGGATCCGGCCACCGGACTGAACTTCAACGATCCGCGTGGCGCCCAGTATTTCGGCAACTTCGGCTATTCGACGCTGAACAAGCTGCCCGTCAACGACGTCATCTGGGATCGTCTCGGCAATACCGCGATCCTCGCCGGGCTGGCCTTCCTGCTGATCGTCCCGCTGTCGATCATCTTCGGCATCCTATCGGGATTGAAAGAGGGCGGCGTGCTGGACAGGACGCTGTCGGTCATCTGCATCAGCTTCACCTCCATTCCGGAATTTGCCTCGGGCGTCTTCCTGGTAACGCTTTTCGTGATCCTCTGGCCTATCCTGCCGGGCACCAGCCCGCTCAACAGCGACGGCGGCTGGGCGGTGCCCTACCAGTTCGTGCTGCCAGTCGCGGTCCTCGTCATCTACGACTTCGGTTACGTGGCGCGCATGATCCGCGTCTCGATGATCGGCGTCATGGAGCGGCCCTACATCCGCACGGCAATCCTCAAGGGCATGAACACGCGACGCATGGTTCTCGGCCACGCACTTCGCAATGCGATGATCGCGCCCTTCACCGTGCTCCTGCTGCAAATCAACTTTCTGATCAGCGGCGTTGTCGTCACCGAACTCGTGTTCGCCTATCCCGGTTTCGGCCGCCTGATCCTCGATGCGAGCCTGTTCGGCGATATCGCCACGCTTGAGGCCGCCACGCTGATCACCGTCGCCATCGCCGTCATCACGCAGCTGCTCGGCGACCTTGGCTACATGCTGCTCGATCCACGAATCCGGGTGAGGTAAATCATGGCTGTTCAAGACAACATCACCGGAGCAGTCGTCGCGCCACTGAGGCGCGCAGCACGGCCGAACTGGATGCGCATCCTGCACTCGCGCACCGCCGTCGTCGGCCTCTGTCTGGTTCTCTTCTGGGTGCTTGCGGCCCTCTTGGCCCCCATCCTGCCGCTGCCATCGCCGACGGATTCCGATGTGATGGCGATGAGCAATCCTTATCCCTCGGCGGCCCATTGGTTGGGAACCGACGTGCTTGGTCGAGACGTGCTGTCGCGGCTGATCTTCGGCGCCCGCACCGTCCTCTCCGTTGCGCCGCTGTCGGTGGCGGTCGCGATGGTCGTCGGCATCACGATGGGGATGATCGCAGGCTATTACGGCGGCTGGGTCGATGTTCTCATCAGCCGGTTTTCCGACATCATCCTCGCTTTCCCGGTGCTGGTCATCTACGTCATCCTGATCGCCAATATCGGACCATCGGTCCTCAATATCGTCATCGCGACAACGATTGCCTCGGCGCCCGGTATCGGCCGCATCACCCGCGGCCTGGTGCTCGGCCTGAAGCAGCAGGAATATATTTCGGCGGCAAAGCTCAGGGCGGAAAGCACGCTCTACATCATGATCGTCGAGCTGCTGCCGAACTGCCGCAGTCTTCTGATCGTCGATGCCTGCCTTCGCATCGGCTACACGATCATCACTATCGGCATCCTCGGTTTTCTGGGCCTTGGCCTGCCGCCGCCGAACCCCGATTGGGGCGGCATGGTCAAGGAGAGCGTGACTGTCCTGAATGTCTGGCCGCACATGTCGCTCATCCCGTCCGCCGCGCTCGTCAGCCTCGTCCTCGGCTTCAATCTGCTTGCCGATGGCATGCGGGAGGCATGGAAACCATGAACGTCATCGCGTCCAGTCTCCAAGGAGCGGCCATGTCCATCACGCCGTCGATCGATCGTGAACCCGTTCTCGACATCCGGAACCTGCGCATCGAGTTTCGCGGCAAGAGCGAAACGGTGGTGGCGATCCCGGACCTGTCTTTCAAAGTCATGCCAGGCGAAAGCTATGGCCTGGTTGGAGAGTCCGGCTGCGGCAAGAGCACGACGGCGATGGCGATCATGAGCTATCTCGGCAATACCGGCGTGATCGCCGGCGGCAGTATCCGTTTCAACGGCAAGCAGCTGGTCAACGCATCCGCCAAGGAGCTGCGCTCCATCCGCGGCCGGCAGATCGCCATGGTCTACCAGGACCCGATGAGCGCGCTGAACCCGGTGAAGACGATCGGTGCGCAGCTTGCCGAAGTTCCCCTGCTGCACATGGGCGCGAGCAAGAAGGACGCCTTGGCCATGGCGGAGGCGATGCTCGCCGATGTGCGCCTGCCCGATCCCGGACAGCTGATGCGACGTTATCCGCATCAGCTGTCCGGCGGCCAACAGCAGCGTGTGGTCATCGCCATGGCATTGCTCGCCAAACCCTCCCTGCTGCTACTCGACGAGCCGACAACCGGCCTTGATGTCACCGTCGAGGCTGCGGTCATCGATCTGATCGCCGAACTGCGTCAGCGCTATTCCACCAGCCTGCTGTTCATCTCGCACAATCTCGGCCTGATCGCCGAAAGCTGCGATCGGCTCGGGATCATGTATTCCGGCGAAATGGTCGAAGAGGGAACGACGTCGGAGGTGTTCCGCCGGCCGAAACACCCTTATACGCGCGGCCTCATCGACTGCATCCCCGACATTACAGGCGACAAGCGCAGCCGCACGCTCGCGGCGATCCCGGGCTCGATCCCGCTGCCGCAGGAACGGCCGCAAGGCTGTCTTTTCGGGCCGCGCTGCTCCAGTTTCGTTGCCGGTCTTTGCGATCGGCCCGGACTTGCCATGGAGCGCGCGGCCAACGACCATCTGGTGCGCTGCGTCCGCTGGCCTGAGATCTCTACGATGGAGGCTGCACTCGCTCCTGTCGAGGGAACGGTGATCGAGAAATCGACCGCGATAGCGCTCTGCGATGTGAGCCGGCTCTATCCGGTCGGCTACCAGAAGTTCGTCAAGGCGAACGAAGCGGTCACCTTCGACGCGGCAAAGGCGGAGATCGTGGCGCTGGTCGGTGAATCCGGCTGCGGAAAATCGACGCTGGCGCGCATCGTGACCGGTCTCGACAAGGCGACCTCAGGTGAAATCCGAATGGCTGGCGAAAACATCGCCGAACTGCAGGCCAGTCAGCGCCCGCGCGAACTGCTGCAGCAGGTTCAGATGATCTTCCAGAATCCTGACAGTACGCTCAACCCATCGCATTCCGCCACCTTCTCCATTCGCCGTTCGATCAAGAAGTTCGGTGTCCGCAAGACCAAGGTTGAGATCGAGCAGCGAGTGCGCGAACTTCTGGAAATGGTGCGGCTGTCTCCGGCGGTCGCCGACCGCAAGCCGAGCCAGCTTTCCGGCGGCCAGAAGCAGCGCATCGCCATTGCCCGCGCCTTCGCGGCCGAACCCTCGCTTATCGTTGCCGACGAGCCGGTTTCCGCACTTGACGTTTCGGTGCAGGCGGCGGTCGTCACCCTTCTCCTCGACATTCAGCGCGAGAAGCATGCGACCATGCTGTTCATCAGCCACGATCTGGCACTGGTTCGTCACATCGCCGACAAGGTCGTCGTCATGTATCTCGGCAAGATCATGGAGCAGGGGACCGTCGACGAGGTCTTCGGCGAAGCATCGCATCCTTATACAGAGGCGCTTCTTTCGGCCATCCGAAGCCCGCACCTCGACGAAACGCCGCGTGAACGCATTCGCCTGTCGGGCGAAACACCCAGCCCCGTCAACGTGCCTACCGGCTGCCGTTTTTCATCGCGATGCCATCGCAAGCTCGGCAGCATCTGCGACACGGTTGCGCCGCCGCTGCGCAAGATGTCCGGCACGCACGAGATCCTGTGTCACATCGAGGAAGCAGATCTCGCCGCTGCTCCGGCCGGAAGGGCATAAGCAATGCACGAGCCCGATAGCACGGTCGGCGACTTCTGGCGAAATCCCGCAGGCTTGCGTGCCATTGTGCACGTGATGGCAAGCATCTGCATCGTCGCCACCGGAAACTCGCTTCTGACGACGACGGTTTCGCTTCATCTCAGCGATCCCGCGCTTGACCCGCACGTTGTCCAGTTGCTGCTGACGGCGTTTCCGATCGGCTTTCTGGGCGGCTGCCTGTCTGCCCGTTTCCTCGTCGTTCGGTTCGGACATGAGCTCGCCTTCCATATCGTGGCATTGCTCGCCGCGCTGGGCTCGGCCGGCTACATGTTGACGGAAGCGGCTCCGGTCTGGTTCTGCATGCGTCTGATCAACGGCTTCTCGATCGCAACGCTCTTCGTCGTGTCGGAAAGCTGGATCAACCTTTATGCCGATCAGAAGAACCGCGGCGCCTATTTCTCGCTCTACATGCTGATGACGTCGCTGGCGACGCTGTTTGCGCAATTGCTGGTCGAGGCGGCGGGCGCGGCTTCTCCCTATCTCTTCCACCTTGCCCTCGGCGTCATTCTGCTTGGGCTGTTCTATGCCCGGGTTGTCGGCCGGCCCTGGCCTGCCTTGCGACTGCCGTTGGCGGTGACGGTCGAAGCCGGCAATGCCCATTCCGGCCATCGCTACGGCATCTGGCGGCTCGCCGCTCTCGCCCCGGTCACCGTCGTCTGCATCTTTCAGGCGGGCATGACGAACATGAACGTCTATACGATGACGCCGATCTATGCGGAACGCGTCAAGCTCGACGCGGCCGTCGCCGTGACGCTGGTGACCGCCTTCAGTCTCGGCGGCATGCTGGCGCAGGCGCCGGTCGGATGGCTTTCGGATCGCATGGACCGGCGCGTTCTGCTGCTTGTCCAGGGATTGGCGGGAGCAGGATTGTGCGCGGCCATCGCCTGGCCCGGAGCCTACCCGCAGGCGCTGCTCTACGGTCTGTTCTTTGCCTATGGCGCGATCGCATTGACGATCTATCCCGTCGGCATCGCCTATGCCAACTCGCAGCTCGACAGCCGGCATATGGTCTCGGCGTCGGGAAGCCTGCTGCTGCTCTATTCGATCGGCAACATCATGACACCCGGGCTTGCCGCGCAATTGATGGAGCTGTTTGCACCGCAGGCGCTCTTCCTGCTGCTGGGGGGCGGTGCCTTTCTGGTCGCTGCCGCTGCCTGCTTCAATCTCTTCCGCCGTCCGATCGGCACCACCAAACCGTGCCTCGTTCCGGGAGGATGCGAATGACGTCCGCCAAGCCTTTTGACCTCGTCATCCGCGGTGGCCGCGTGGTGTTGCCGGATGCCACCCGGCCGATCGATATCGGTGTCCGCGACGGCGTTATCGCGGCCCTCGAGCCGGATCTGCCCGAGGGCAAGCATGAAGTCGCGGCCGAGGGGCGTATCGTACTGCCCGGTGGCGTCGACACGCATTGCCACATGGACCAGCAGCCCTGGGAGGGAAAGACAACCGCCGACGATTTCAACACCGGCACGCTGTCGGCCATGTGCGGCGGCACGACAACGGTCGTCCCATTCGCCATGCAGATGCGCGGCCAGTCGCTACGCGATATCGTCGAAGACTATCATCAGCGCGCCGGCCCGAAGGCCCATATCGACTACGGCTTTCATCTGATCGTCGGCGATCCCTCCGCGGAGGTCCTGCTCGACGAAATTCCCGGTCTGATCGCCGAAGGCTGCACGTCGATCAAGATCTACCTGACCTATGACGGGCTGAAGCTTGATGACTATGAGGTATTGAATGTCCTCGATCTCGCCCGCGCGCAGGGCGCGATGGTCATGGTCCACGCGGAAAACGATGCCTGCATCCGCTGGCTGACCGAAAAGTTCATCGCCGCCCGCAAGACCGAACTGCGCTATCATGAGAAAGCGCATTCGGCGATCGGCGACCGTGAAGCGACCTTCAGGGCGATCAGCCTTTCGGAATTGATCGAGACGCCGATCCTCGTCAGTCATGTCGCCGCCGGCGGCGCCGTCGAGGAGATCCGTCGCGCCAAGGCACGCGGCCTGCCCATCTACGCTGAAACCTGTCCGCAATATCTCTTCCTTTCGGCCGAAGATATTGACACGAATGACCTGTCCGGCTCCAAATGCGTCTGCACCCCGCCGCCGCGCGACAAGTCGAACCAGCCGGCAATCTGGGCCGGCATCCTGGATGGGACGCTCGAGGTTTTCACCTCGGATCATTCGCCCTGGCATTATGCGGACAAGATCGCAGGCGGGCCGGGAACGCCCTTCCACCGTATTCCCAACGGCATTCCGGGCATCGAGACGCGACTTGCCCTTCTGTTTTCGGCTGCTGTGAACGGCGGCCTGATCTCGCTGCAGAAATTCGCCGACCTGACATCAGGCGCTCCGGCGCGCCTCTTCGGGCTTGCTCCGCGCAAGGGCAGCATTGCGATCGGCGCGGATGCCGATATCGCGATCTGGGATCCGGATCGCAGCGTGACGATCACCAATTCGCTGCTGCATCACGCTACCGACTACACGCCCTACGAAGGGCAAGTCGTCAGGGGCTGGCCGATCATGACGATCTCGCGCGGTGACATCGTCTGGGATGACGGAAAGGTCCTGACCCAGCCGGGTAGAGGGCGCTTCATTGCCAGGGAACGGCCGTTCCCGCCGCAGCAGGGACTTTCGAAGGTTCTCGCATCATGACGGCACCGATGTCTCGCCTTGAAGGCCAGGTGATCTTTCTCACTGGCGCCGCAAGCGGCATAGGCGCGGCGATCGCGCGCCGCTGCATCGCCGAGAAAGCCGTCGTCATCTGCGCCGACCAGTCGCTCGACGGTGCTGACGCGCTTGCTGCATCCCTCGGTCCGCAGGCGCTGGCCGTTCAGTGCGACGTCACCGACAGCGGCTCAGTCAAGCGTGCGGTGGAGGCTGCCGTGGGGCGTTTCGGACGCCTCGATGGCCTCGTGCATAATGCTGCGGCGCCCTCGCTTGACGGTACCGTTATCGACCTTGCCGAGGCGCAATGGCGGCTGGAGGTAGATGTCATCCTGACCGGTGCCTTCCTGGCCAGCAAGCATGCGCTGCCGGCGATGATCGATGCCGGCGGTGGTTCGATCGTGTTCATCGCATCGCAATTCGCCCATGTGGCAACCGGCAGGGCCGTTGCCTATTGCGCCGCAAAGGCCGGCCTCGTGCACCTCGCCAAGGCGATGGCGGTGGACCATGCGGCCGATGGCATTCGCGTCAACAGTCTCTCGCCGGGTGCCGTGGCGACGCCGCGGCTGCTGCAGCGATGGCCGGATCTCGATGCGGCAAATGCAGGGCTCGGACCGGGACACCTGCTCGGACGCATCGGGCAACCGGAGGAAATCGCCTCTGCCGCCGCCTTCCTGCTGTCGCTGGATGCGTCCTTCGTTACCGGAGCCGATCTGCTGGCGGACGGTGGCTATGCAACACGCTGATACTTGCACTGAAGATCTTTGGATGGATTTGAAATGACCCTTCTTGTTACCGGCGGAACCGGCTTCGTCATGAGCGTCCTTGCAAGGGCATGGCTGGAACGCGATGCCAATGCGCGCGCCGTCATTCTCGATCGCGCCGGTCTGGACGAGATGGCGGAGCGCTATTTCGCGCCGGTCCGCGATCGGCTGACGGTGATCACGGCCGATATCTGCGAGCCCGCCCAATGGGAGGCAGCACTCGAAAGCCATGACATTCGCTATGTCGTGCATGGCGCCACCGTCACCCCGATCTCGCGCGGCAGTGCTTCGGAGGCCGAGCGCCAGCCCGAGGTCGAAGATCCCGCCAGGATCGTCGACGTCAATTTCATGGGCACGGTGCATGTCCTCGAATGGCTGCGGAAGCGTCCCGGCATTCAGCGCCTCGCCTTCGTCAGTTCCGGATCCGTCTATCGTCACCACGGGCCGGACTGGAGCGGCGAACCGCTTCCGGAAGATGGCTATGTTGCACCGCTGACGCTTTACGGAATATCCAAATTTGCGGCCGAGATGGTCGTCAACCGCTACGCCGATCTCTTTTGCCTGTCGGCGGTCTCCGTCCGGCTTGCGTCAGTCTACGGGCCGATGGACCGCGTCACCGGCAGCCGCAATTTCCGGCATGTGCCGAACCGCGTCGCCCATATGGCGCTTGCCGGTGACACCATCCGGCCAAACAGCCTGGAGCCTGTCGGAGACTACGTCACCTCGACCGATGTAGCCGATGCGATCATCGCCCTGCTTCTCGCAGAACGCCTGCGCTACCGGCACTACAATATCGGCAGCGGCGAGACCTCGACCATCGGCGACATCATCGGCTGGGCGAGGGAACGCGCGCCCGGCCTGAAGGTCGAGGTGAGCCCCCCGGAGACCGCAAACATCATCCAGGACGTTTCGCTGAAGGACGGCATGTGGGGCGCCTATGACATCGCCCGCATCGCCCTGGATACGGGCTGGTCACCGCGCGGCGCCAGGCAATCGTTCCACGATTACATGGACTGGATTGTCCAGAACGAACAGCAGAGTGAGGGAAAGTGATGAGCGTTGCCGCCAAAGACCAATCGCGCGATTTCGTCGGCTATGGCCCGAACCCGCCTGTCATCACCTGGCCGGGTGGGATCAAGCTCGCGATCAACCTCGTGCTGAATTACGAGGAAGGCGCTGAATATTCCTGGCTTGAGGACGGGCGCAACGACAACTGGGGCGAATACAACATTCCCAACAGTCCGCCGTTGCGGGATCTCGGCACCGAGACGCATTTCGAATATGGCAGCCGCGCCGGTGTCTGGCGTCTGGCACGCCTCTTCGACCGGTACGATATCCCGGTGACGGTTTCAGCCTGCGCCGTTGCGCTCGAGAAGAACCCCGCAGTCATCGACTGGATGAATGCGCGCGGCCACGACCTGCTCGGCCACGGCCTGCGCTGGAGCGAGTATCCCAGCATGCCGCGCGACGACGAGGAGCAGCAACTTCACGAAGCGATCGCTCTCTACGAGAAGTTGACCGGCATCAGGCCGATGGGCTGGAACTGCCGTTCCTTTCCAAGCGTCAACACCCGCGATCTGATCGTCAGGGAAGGGGGCTTCCTCTATTATTCCGACCCCTGCAACGACGACCTTCCCTATTTCATCGATCACGAGGGAACGAAGCTTCTCGTCGTTCCCTATTCGAAAACCCTGAACGACAGCCGCTATCTGATCGCGCCTGGATACAGCAACCCGCGCGATTTTGCCGAGGATTGCCGTTCGGCGATCGACTACATGATCGGCGAGGCCGACGAAACAGGCGGGCGCATGCTGACGATCGGCGTACACGCCCGTTGGATGGGCCAGCCCAACAGGGCGTCGGGCCTGCGGGACGTTATCGAGCACGTCAAGAAGACGCCAGGGGCTGCCTTCATGCGGCGCGAAGACATCGCTCGCTTTTGGATCGATCATCATGGCTGATAATGCGCATGCAATGTCCGACAAGCATTTTCAGGTGAAGCCGGGAATGATCAGCGGCGCCGAATATATTGCGGGCGTCCTGAAGGAAGAGGGCGTCAAGCAGATCATCGGCTTTCCGGCGAGCGAGCTTTTCGATGCGTCTGCAGCTTTCGATATCCCGCCGCTGATTGCCCGCACGCAACGCGTTGCCGTCAACATTGCTGAAGGCTACGCTCGGGTTATGGCCGGCAGGGAGCTTGCGGTCGTCACCGTTCAGTACGGTCCGGGAGCCGAAAGCGCCTTTGCCGGCATCGCCCAGGCCTTCAACGACGGCGTCCCGATGCTGTTCCTGCCGACCGGTTATCCGCGCGGTTCGGAAGCGGTGACTCCGAATTTCGAGTCCCGGCGCAACTTTCGTCACATCACCAAATGGTGCGAGGCGGCAACCCAGGTTTCCGATCTGCCGAAGCTCATGCATACGGCGATCTCGCGTGTCCGCAACGGTCCATCGGCGCCTGTCCTGCTCGAACTGCCGGTCGATCTCCTGGCCGAAAGATTTGATGCCCGGCCAGCCGATCACCGCCGCCCGCGCCGCAGCGTGCCGCAGGCTGCTGACGCCGAAGTGGCCGATCTCGCCGAAGCGCTGATTGCCGCGAGCAACCCGGTGATTCTGGCTGGGCAGGGAATTCTGGCTGGATCAGCGACGCGGCAACTGGTCGAGTTGGCCGAACTCTTGAATATTCCCGTTATGACGACGCCGAACGGCAAGAGCGGTTTTCCCGAAGACCATCCGCTTGCGCTTGGGACGGCTGGCAGGGCGCGTCCGGCGACGGTCGATCATTTTCTCGAAAAGGCCGATGTCGTGCTCGCCATCGGCAGCAGCCTGACCCGCTCCTATTACATCCTGCCCATTCCGGAAGACAAAACCATCCTTCACGTGACGCTTGGCGAGGCCGATCTCGGCAAGGACTATGCGATCGCCCAGGGGGTGATCGGCGATGCCGCCTCCGTTCTCAGCCAGCTCACCGCCTATATCCGCGGCAATCAGATGGTACGTGGCGACCGGCCGCAGCCGGCCGCGGAAATCGCTGACGTGCGCGCTGCTTTCATGGAAAAATGGATGCCGCTGCTGACATCGGACAGCACGCCGATCTCGCCCTACCGCGTCGTCTGGGAAATCATGCAGGCGATCGACCCGAAGACCTCTATCGTGACCCACGATGCCGGCAACCCGCGCGACCAGTTCTGCCCGTTCTACGTGGCGAGCACGCCGGGCAGCTATATCGGCTGGGGCAAGACCACTCAGCTCGGCAGCGGCCTTGGCTTTGCGATGGGTGCCAAGCTTGCCCGTCCGGACGCGACCGTCGTCAACCTGATGGGAGAATCCGCCTTCGGCATGGTCGGCATCGACTTCGAAACCGCTATCCGCTGCAATCTGCCGGTGCTGACGATCGTCCTGCGCAACAATGTGCTCGGCGGCTACGCGAAAAGCATGCCTGTTGCCACGCAGAAATATGGCGCGAACCGGGTGACGGGCAATTATGCGCCGATCGCCCAAGCCCTCGGCGGCTACGGCGAATGCGTGACGGAACCGCAGAACCTGCGGCCGGCGTTGCTGCGCGCTTTGGAAAGGGTCAAGACGGGCCAGGCCGCGCTCATCGAGGTCGTCACCCACGAGG
The DNA here is from genome assembly GCF_056755095.1 of Rhizobium sp. SVR5-9E. NCBI lineage: Bacteria > Pseudomonadati > Pseudomonadota > Alphaproteobacteria > Hyphomicrobiales > Rhizobiaceae > Rhizobium > Rhizobium sp. SVR5-9E. Next base: position 16,988 of record NZ_JBNDHS010000011.1, read on the forward strand.
AACCACGGCTCGCGGGCGTGCGGTAGGGAGGAGGATATGTTCGATACGCTGATCACCGGCGGGACCGTCGTCAACACGGGTGGTCAATTCCCCGCGGATATCGGCATTCGGGACGGGCGGATTGCCGCCCTTCTTGCTCCGGGCGAGACCGCTACCGCACGCAGCTTCATCGATGCGAGCGGCAAGCAGTTGCTGCCCGGCCTCGTCGATGCGCATGCGCATCTGCGAGACCCCGGACTGATGCACAAGGAGGATTTTGAAAGCGGCACGCATGCGGCAGCCCTGGGTGGCGTGACCACCATCCTCGATATGCCGACCGACGATCCCTGGACGGCAACGGCGAAGCAACTGTCTGACAAGATGGAGAGCGCGGCGGGGAGGATCCATGTCGATGTCGGATTTCAGGTCGTCGTGTCGAAAAGCTGCAATAGCCTGGATGACTTGCTTGCCCTCTCGCCGGTATCTCTCGAACTGTTTACCGCCGACGTGCCCGCTGACTATCGGTTCGACAGTCTGGATGCCGTGACGCAGATGTTGCGCCGGCTGGCGGGCACCGGCACGGTGATCGGTGTTTCCCCCGGTGACCAGTCGATCCTTGAGGCAAGCGGCATACGTGACCGTGACGGCGGCATTTCGGCCTTTCTAGCAAGCAGACCGCCGCTCGCCGAAGCCGGCGGTATCGCGCGGGCGGTCCTCGCAGCGGCAGAGACCGGTGCGCGGGTACACGTGCGCCAGGTCAATTCGAAACTTGGCGTCGAAACCTGGCGGCGCCTTCAGGGCATGGCCGATGTCACCGTCGAAACGACTCCGCAGAACCTGTTCTTCACATCCGATGACTACGAGACGGATGGGGCCAGGCTGAAGGGATCGCCTCCGTTTCGTGGCCACGACGATGTCGCGGCCCTGCGCCATGCCGTCTCGGAGAGCCTGATCACGATCATGGCCACGGATCATGCACCGCATAGCCCGGCCGAGAAGTCGGCGGCCTATGGGGCTTTTGCCGACATTCCCGGCGGTATGCCGGGGCTTCAGACATTGCTTCCGGTGATGCTGGGCCTCGTAGCGGAAAAGATACTGGGGTTGCCGGACCTGGTGCGGATCTGTGCGTACAATCCCGCGCACCGCTTCGGTCTCGGACGCTCGAAAGGCGTGATTGCCGTCGGCAGCGATGCCGACATCCTTGTGATCGATATGGGCCGATCTGCTGTCATCACCAATGCCGAGCAGGCCTCTCGCGCCGCCTACACGCCATTTCATGGCAAACGCACGGCCGGCAGGTTGACCGACGTCTTCCTGCGCGGCGAACGCATCGTCAAAGACGGAACGCTCATTACTCCCAGCCGCGGTCAGGTTGTCCGCAGGGCTGCATAAAGGAACGCCCATGCCTCTGCTCGATCAGAAAGTTGCCATTGTCACCGGCGCCAGTTCCGGCCTCGGCCGTGCGATCGCGCTTCGCTACGCCGAAGAGGGCGCAATCGTCGTGATCGCCGATGTCTCGGATGCTCCGATCGAGGGAGGTGAGACGACACTTGCGCGTATCCTTACAACAGGAGGAACGGGCAGGTTCGTAAAGACCGACATCTCCAGATGGGATGACGTCGATGCGCTGGTCGCACAAACCGTGAATGAGTTTGGCCGGCTCGACATCATGGTCAACAACGCCGCCATCTACACCTCGACCAATCTTCTCGAGACGTCGACGCAACAATGGGGGCGGGTGATCGCCGTCAACGTCACCGGGTATTTTTATTGCTGCAAGCGGGCGGTACAGCAATTTTTGCTGCAGGAGCCGGTCCGCGACGTCAGCGGCCGCATCATCAATATTTCGTCGCAGCACGGCATGGTCGCCTGTCCGGGGGATTTCCCCTACGGCGTCAGCAAGGGTGCTGTCGTCCAGATGACCCGGCAAATCGCTGTGGACCATGCAGCGGCGGGAATCGTTTGCAATGCCATAGCCCCGGGCAAGATCATCACTGGCAAACCGGGTGTCGCCAACGATCCCGACGCTCTGGATTATTCGCGCCGTCGCACGCCATGGCCAAGGCTCGGCGAGCCGCGCGATGTCGCAAGTGCTGCACTTTTCCTCGCCAGCGACATGGCGACCTACATGACCGGCGTCAACCTGATGGTCGACGGCGGCTGGATGGCCGGCTGATCATGACGCCGCACAACGATGGACAATAACGGAAAGGAAACAGACCATGGATCTTGGATTGAAAGGCAAGACTGCCCTTGTGTTGGGCGCCGGCGGAGGCCTTGGCGGAGCAATCGCCAGGACGCTCGCCGCCGAAGAGGCGAAGGTCGCCGTCGCCGATATCAACAGGGAAGCCGCCGACAAGACGGTCGCTGATATCGCCACGGCCGGCGGCTCGGCGATGGCGCTTCAATGGGACCTCGCAGATCTCGGCGTGATTGAGCCTAATCTCGCCGCCATCGACAAGCAGTTCGGTTCGGTAGACGTGCTTGTCAACATCACCGGCGGCCCGCCGCCGACGCTCGTTTCCGGTCAGAATGCCGAAAGCTGGCGCAAATACTTCGATAGTATGGTTCTGTCGGTCATCGCCATCTCCGACGCCGCACTTCCCAAGATGCGCGAAAAGAAGTGGGGGCGCATCATCACCTCGACATCGTCCGGCGTCGTTGCGCCGATTCCCAATCTTGGCCTCTCGAATGCCTTGCGCATGTCGCTTCTCGGCTGGTCGAAGACACTGGCCGGCGAGGTCGGTCGTGATGGCGTGACCGTCAATGTCGTCTTGCCGGGCCGTGTTGCCACACAGCGTATCAGCTTCCTCGACGAGCAGAAGGCGAAGCGCGAAGGCAAGGCCGTTGAAGAGGTTTCGGCGGCAAGCACCGCGTCGATCCCCGTCGGTCGATATGGCGATCCGCAGGAATATGCCGATGTCGTCGCCTTCATGGCGAGCGATCGTGCGTCCTATCTAACCGGCTCTGTTATCAGGGTCGATGGCGGACTGATCGCAAGCGTTTGAGAGGGCAGTCATGCTGATCGATTGGAAGAAACTGCCTGCCGTCACCGGAATGCGGCCGGGCTCGTCCCGGCAAGGGATTTGCGCGGACAAGATCTCCGCCGTTCGCATCGAGACGGCTGCCGACGGGGTATTCGACGGGAAGACGCACTGGCACGAGAACGAGCAAATCCTCGTAGTCGTATCAGGGCTGTGCAAACTCGTTATCGACGGCAAGGAGATTGAGGCGCGGGCAGGCGATCTCGTCTTCTTTCCGGTGGGTCGCGGCATGCAGCGATCGGAACTGGGGCAGAAGGCTGCGTCTACTATGAGATATTTGCTCCCGCCCGTCCTGACCAGTTGCCGGGATGGGTTGGTGCACCGGTGCTGAAATTCGACCAGGTTCAGGACCCATTGGTCGGCGCTGATCGCCGCGGTGACGGACGCCGGCGGCGCGGTCACCGGTGTTCACCGCACGTATCCGTCCTCTGGGCTCGAAGCAGGCGGCGTCGGTAAGGCCGGGCTGGACGACCCCCGCCGCGCGCTTGGTGGGCTGTCGGCAATGCCGTCGGCGTCCGCTTTCCGGTCAATGCACCCGTCCCGGTGATGGCGGCGGACGAAGGCCTCGAAACCATGTTGTCGCTTGTGCATGTCACGCCGACATGCCGATCGTGGCTGCTCTGACGGCCGATCACCTTGCCGCCTTCCGATTCCCGCCCGGATGCCGACTCATCTACATCGCTGCCGACGCGGATGCCGCCGGCCGGTACGGAATCGAGGGACTGAGCCGGCGGGCGCAAGAGCGCGGCATCCTGCCCCTGGTGGTGTCGCACGATCTCGGCGGTTTCAACGAAGATCTGCGCTGGCTGGGTCCGGATCGGCTTACGGCGGAGCGCGGAAACGAGACAGAGCGCTCCTGCGAGGGGCGATTGGTGATTGATAACTCGAAGCGCACGACGGTGTCGATCTTTGCAGTTCCGCCCGCAAGCTATAGTTTGGCGCCGGGACCAGCGGAGCTGCAGGTCGGTGCGTTGCTCTCGTCTGACCGTCGGGTCTTTAGTTCGTCGTTCTTCTGCCGCCGCAGATATGGCTTGATGTAGCTGGGTGGGATCAGCCGGACCTCATGGCCAGCCTCCATGAGCGTTCGTGCCCAGTGATGGGCAGTCGCGCAGGCTTCCATGCCAATCCGGCAAGGGGCAAGCGTCTCGAAGAAGGGTTGCATCTGACTACGTCGCAACGGCTTGCGCAGGACAACCTGTCCATCCGCATCAACACCGTGAACCGGGAAAACATTCTTTGCGATATCAAGGCCGATTGCCGTAATCTCTCTCATGGTGGGTGGCTCCTCTAAAGGTTTTGCAACAACCTACTCTGGCACACTCGATGCCGTCGGAGGGCGCCATCCACCACATCAGATTAAGTTCTTGAAGTACGCGTTCGACAAGAACTTAACCATCACCGGTTCGACTGCTGGTATGCATCGCCCTTTTCGAACGCGTGGAACTTCCGATCTTTGAGATTGCGCAGTCGCGGAGCTTTCGCGATTTGAACGCCCAGCGCTCAAATCGTACCCGTGAATGCGTCCTTCATCGCCTTTATGATGAGGACGGCGGATGCCGCGCCCGGATCGATATGGCCGAGCGATCGTTCACCGAGACGGGCCGCACGGCCGCGGGTCGCGACCATCGAGCGTGTCGAGTTTGCGCCGGCATTAGCGGCATCGACAATCTCGTTCCACATATCCTGAAGGCTAGCCTGCCTGTCACGGGCTGCCGCAGCGGCTTCCATCGCTGGAATCCATGCATCCAACATCGTCTTGTCGCCACGCTCCCCCTTACCGCGCTCCCGGATGCCCGACGTCATTGCTTCGAGGATGGAGGCCTGGCAAGCGACCGAGAGCGTCTCGTCTTGCTTCAGTGATAGCGCCGCCTTGCGAAAGGCCGTCGCATAGAGAGGGCCGGTCGAGGCGCCGACTGCGTCAAGGAAGGCCGAAGCCGCAGTCGAAAATACCTCGGAGGCCAGCATGTCATCCAAATCGCACTTGGCCAGTTCGCTGTTCACCGCCTGGAAGCCAAGCGACATGGTGATGCCGTGATCAGCATCGCCGATCGCACCGTCCAGATCGGAGAGATGATGCTTATCAGCCGAAATCGCGACTGATATCCGGTGAAACATCCTGCTCAGGCGGCGAGCCGCATTTGCTGACATGAATATCCTCCCAATTCAAACAACCCCGCCCTCCGGGGCCCTCTTTGGTTTCAGTTCACAACCCTGAGAAACGCCGTATCGCAGGGATGGTGCAGCAGATCAGTCAGTTGCTGGTCGAGGTGCAGGATCGATATGGATGCGCCGACCATATCGAGCGATGTGCAATAATGCCCCACCCAGTTCGCTTCGATCTTGACACCCTTGGCGCTCAAGCGCTGTTCGACGCGCCGGTAGAGAATATAGAGCTCCATCAATGGTGTGCCGCCGAAAGAATTGACGAGAAGGGCGACGCGGTCTCCCGAGATGGGTTTCATCTCCGAGAATATTCGATCCATCACAACGTCGACGATACCATCGGCACTCCTCATCTTTTCCCGCATCACGCCGGGTTCGCCATGAATACCCATGCCGATTTCCATGTCGTCAGGACCTATTTCGAAATTATGCCGTCTGGTTTGCGGCAGCGAACATGGCTCCAGCGCGACCCCCATTGTGAAGGTGCGGGCATTGGCCTTGCGCGTTGCTAGTTCGCAGGCATCGAGTGACAGACCCTGATCGCAGGCCGCACCGGCAATCTTGAAAATGAAGAAATTGCCTGCGACACCGCGGCGCCCGTCCCTGTCTTCCAGCGCGGAAGACGAAATATCGTCGGTCGTCACCACCGTGCGCACCTCGATATTGTCGTCTGCAGCCATTTCGGCTGCCATTTCGAAATTCATGACGTCGCCGGCGTAGTTTCCATAGACGAAGAGCACACCCTTGCCGCCGGAGGCAGCCTTTGCGCATTGCAGGATTGGTCCCGGAGGCGGCGAGGAAAAGATATTGCCGACAGCAACAGCGTCGGCGAGCCCCTTGCCGACATAACCGAGAAAAGCCGGCTCGTGGCCCGTACCCCCGCCGACGACCAGTCCGACCTTACCCTCGCGCGGGCCGGATCGGGCAACGAGCGCGCGGTTGGAACTGTCGACCGGTCGAAGGTAGCTCGCGTGCGCTTTGACGACACCGTCGAGCATTTCCTCGACGACATCATCGGGGTTGTTGAGGAACTTCTTGATATGGGTCCGGAGGCTGTTGGATTGAGCGGAGATCTCGCTTTCTACACGTGGGCGCTGGGAGATCTTCTGGTCGACTTCCGTAACGCCATCGGCGTTCAAGATGCCGCGGCCGGTAGCAGCGTCGGTGATAAGGACATTGACATAGCCGCCGCGAAGCGCGGCAAGAATAGCCGGCACTTTGTCAAAGCCGCCTGCAACGGCGATGCGCGTCTTGATCTTCTTCAGCAACTCGAGCGAAATGCCGACCGTGCGGTCGTCCAACGGTCCTGCGACGGAGCGTCCATGGCCGTCGATGAAGCGGCCGGCCACCACACCGGTGGCATCCTTGGCCAGATAGTCCTGCAACGAAACGGAATCGAAAAAGCCACTTGTGTGGATGGTGGAATTCGGTCGCATGGAGGCGATACCGAAGATCACCTTGTTTGCCTGTGAAAGCGCCTCGAACTGCCGGTCGATCAGCGGCTCCCGCAGGAGTATGTCTCGAACCGCGGGGCTGGAGACGATGGCAGGTGCTGCAATATTGATGAGCTTGGCATCGACTGCATCGGCAAAGGCCGCAGCACAAAGCTCGGGCGTATAAGCAAAAGTCGCGTTCGTTCCGCCGGTTGCCTGCACAACGGTCATGTCCTGCAGCCCCGATATGGAAGCTTGTTCACCGACCGCCAAGATCGTGCGCCCCCAGACGACCGCGAGTGTGTCGCCGGACTTCAGGATCTTCTGTAGGGCCTGGGCGCCAGCAGAGCCCAGCCGTTCGATCAATGGACGGGCACTGTCGTCGCTCGGCACGACCAGACAGTCGTGCAGCCCGAAGTGCCGTTTCAGTTCCTGGGCGATGGTCAGCGAGCTTAGTCGCGCCGGTTCGATGGATATGTTGACGATGCCGCGGGCACGCGCATCGGCGAGGTAGCTGTTCACCGTCGCGCGCGAGATTCCCATCGTTTCGGCAATATCACCCTGGGTCATACCGTCTTCGTAATAAAGCCAGCACGCCCATACGTAGGGGTCGTCGCCGTAACGCAACGGGATAGGTTCGGCCGCGATATCAGCGGTACCATTCTTTCGCGCCGATGATGTCTTAGCGGTCATCCTGCCTGGTTTCCCTCATCCAAATCGACGGCGAAGATGAGCGTAAAAGCCGCAGTTTTCAACGTGCCCTCGCCTGATTGTTCCCGGCCGCCGCAGCGGCCGGGAAGGTGATGCAAGGGAGGATCACGGGCTCTCACCAAAGCCCGACCTGTCAGGCGGGCTGAAGCCTCGTCTCCACGCCATCAGCCAGCGACTTGAGGATCAGTGCACAGGATGTTGCGCCGGCATCGAGCACGCCGAGCGAACGCTCGCCGAGACGGCTTGCCCGGCCGATCTTGGCGACGAGGTCGCGCGTGCTATCCCGTCCGGCTTCGGCGGCCACGATGAGTGCCGTGAGCGCCTCGGCAAAAGACTTGCCGCTGCCGATAGCCGCGTCGAATGCGGTGATTGCAGGCACCAGCGTGTCAATCAGCGTCTTGTCGCCAACCTTGGCAGAGCCTATCGCCTGGATGCCGTCGAGGCCGTTGTGCAGCATGGTGCTGAAGGTCGCAGCATCGATGGCATCGGACTTTTCGATCGTTTCGGCAAACTGCGTGAACATCACGCCATAGAGCGGTCCCATTGAGCCGCCGATCTCCGTCATCAGCACGGTGCCGAGCGTGTCGAGCGCTTCAGCCAGCGACATGTCGGCACCCTTGATGCGTTCGGCCGCCATGCCGAAACCCTTGGCCATGTTGACACCATGATCTCCATCGCCGATCTTGCCGTCGATTTCGCTGAGATAGGCACGATTTTCGATGATCCTGTCGGCCAGTGAGAGAACGATCTCGCCCGATTTCCCATTCTGAAATTTCTGCATTACCTCTGCCTCCCCTTAGAGCATCGCGGGGCACTGAACATCGACCTCAAGCAGCCGCTTCAGCTCGTCGTCCAGCGCCATCACGGTCAATGTTGCGCCGACCATTTCCAACGATGTGAAATAATTGCCGACATAGACCTTGTGGATCTTCAACCCGCGTCCGGCAATCTCGGATTCGATCGTGTCGTGGAGAATATAGAGCTCGTTGAGCGGTGTGGCGCCGAGACCGGAGACGAGGACTGCAACCTCGGTTCCGGCAGCAAGCTGATGATCGTCAAGAACGATCTTAGCCATTTCCTCGGCCACTTCCCTGGCTGATTTCAGTGGCTCGACACGCACGCCGGGCTCGCCGTGATGGCCGATGCCGACCTCCATCGTCCCCGGTTCGATGGCAAAGTTCGGGTGGCCGACCGATGGAAGCGTGCAGGGGCCAAGGCCAACGCCGATCGAACGGCAATTGTCGATCGCCTTCTGCGCCGTCGCCTGCACCTCTTCGAGGCCGGCGCCTTCTGCAGCCTTTGCTGCTCCGCACTTCCACATGAAAATTTCGCCGGCAACGCCGCGGCGCTTTTCTCGCTCCTCTGGGCTAGCGGAACATACATCATCATTGGCAACGACGGTGGCGATCTCGATGCCTTCCTTCGCCGCCAACTTGATTGCCATCTTCACGTTCATGTTGTCGCCGGCATAGTTGCCATAGAGGCAGACGACACCCTTTCCGCCATTGGCTTCACGCGCAGCATCTAGAAAGCTCTTTGCCGTCGGCGAGGAAAAAAGTTCGCCGACAGCGACGGCATCCAGCATGTTGCGGCCGGTATAGCCGATGAAAGCAGGCTCATGGCCCGAACCACCGCCGGTAATGACCCCGACCTTGCCGGAGACCGGCGCCTGGCGAGAGGCGATCACTCGGGGATTTTGTGCGGATTGCCTGACGATGTCGGCATGGGCCTTGAGGAAACCCTTCACCGTATCTTCGACGACTTCATCCGGATTGTTGATAAACCGCTGCATTCTAACTCCTATCTACCGCGCGTCAGATAATGGTGTAGCCGCCGTCGACCAGAAGGTCCGCGCCATTGATCATATCGGCGCCGTTGGAAGCCAGGAACACCGCCGCCGCCGCAATCTCTTCGGGGAACGCGAAGCGGCCGGATGGAATGCGCTGTTTCAGCGCTTCACCACGCGGGCCGTCCCATGCCTTCCTGCCGAGATCAGTCAGGACGACGGTCGGAGAGATCGTGTTGACGTTGATGCCGTGTTTGCCCCATTCGGCGGCAAGTGTCTTAGAAAGGCCGATGACGCCGAACTTCGAGGCACAATAGGCGACATGCTGATCGATGGCGACAGTGCCAGCCTGGGACGCCATGTTGATGATCTTGCCGCCCCTGCCCGCCTTGATCATGGCGCGGCCAGCCGCCTGGGACACCAAAAAAGTGCCCTTGAGATTGATGGCGATGGTCTTGTCCCAGGCATCGAGGCTGAGTTCCTCCGCCGGCGCGAGCATGACGACACCGGCACTGTTGACGGCAATATCGACGCGACCGAACGCGGCCACCACATCGGCGACTACCCTTTCAACGGATTGCGGGTTGGATACGTCGCAGACGAATGATTTCGCGCCGTTGCCGAGTTCGTCGGCCTTGGCCTTGGCAACAGATTCATTGATGTCGACCACGCCAACGATCGCGCCTTTGGCAGCCATGGCAGATGCGATGGCACTGCCGATGCCTGAGGCACCGCCCGTAATCAGAGCGACCTTGCCGCTCAGGGAAAAGTTCAAATCAACCTGTTTGGTATCAGTCATGGCTTTCTTCTCAACCTGTCGGGATTTGGGGCGGGATCTTCATCCCGCCCCAGGGAGGATCACTTGCGGGTGGAAAGCAGTTTATCGACGTTTTCAGCCGTCACCGGGGTCCACGGAACATTATAGGTCTTATCCTTGCCGTCGTTCCACGGCATATCCTTATAGGTCGTCCAGATATCGGATTCCGGCTTGTAGTTGCCCTTCTTGGCATTGAAGACCGCAAGATCCAGAGCGCCCTGCGCCTGGGCGCGGGCATCCTGAAGGATCGAGGTCATCTCGCCGGCCTTGGCGGCCCGCAGCGCGTCGGTGACACCGTCGATACCGGCAATGGCGAAGCTCTTGACGTCAAGGCCGGCAGCCTTGATGGCCTCGATGGCGCCGAGCGCCATTTCATCGTTCTGGCCGATAATGCCGTTGATCTGGTTCGGATGCGACGTCAGCCAGTTTTCCATCAGTGTCTGGGCCTCGGCGCGCGACCAGTTCGCGGTCTGGTCTTCAAGGACCTTCACATCCGGGCACTCGGCAAGCGCCTTTTTGTTGCCTTCCAGACGCTGGATCTGGGCAGACTGGCCGACCGGGCCCTCGATGATGACGACATTGCCCTTGCAGCCGATCTTGTCCAGCACGCTCTTGGCTTCGAGATAACCGGAGACCGTGTCGTCGGAACCGACATAGGAGGTCAGCTGGTCGGAATTGACGCGGGTGTTGGAGCCGATGACCGGAATGCCGGCATCGACCGCGGACTGAACGGCAGATGCACCTGCATCGACATCGATCGGCGCAAAGATGATCGCGTTGTACTTCTGCGTGATCATCGTCTTGAACTGGTCCTGCTGGACCAGCGCGTCATAGCGGCCATCGAAAACCGTCAGCTCCACCTCACCGCTCTTGACGGCCGGGTGATCCTGCAGGGCCGCGGTCCAGATCTGCATGAACTCCGCATTCAAGCCGTAGGGTGCTGCGCCAATCTTGATCTTTTCCTGGGCTGCGGCAGACGTCGCCAGCAGCGCTGTTGCCGAAGCAAGCGCAATCAGAAGCTTTTTCATTGTCATTCTCCTCCACTTTTGGTTTAGGCTGCCGGCATGGCTTGCCTGTCGGACGGGGCAACCGAAGCGCCTGCCCCGAATTTCTCTCGGTCGAGCTCAGGCTCCGAAATTTCGTTTCTGGTCGAGCATCACGGCGCCGACGATCAGGGCGCCCTTCAGAACCTGCTGGTAGTAGGACTGGATACCCATCAGATCGAGGCCGTTGTTCATGACGCCGATGATGAGGGCGCCGATCAGCGTTCCTGTCACCCGACCGACGCCGCCTGAAAGGCTCGTGCCGCCGATGACGACCGCCGCGATCGCGTCCAGCTCGTAGGCGACGCCGGCCTGCGGCAGGCCCGAACCGGTGCGGGCGCTGAGCAGGATGCCTGCCAGTCCTGCGAGACCGCCGGATATGACGTAGACGGTGAAGCGAATACGGTCGGTATTGATGCCCGATGTCTTGGCTGCATGCGGATTGCCGCCAACGGCATAGATGTAGCGACCGAACCGTGTGCGGTTGAGGATCCACCATGAGACTGCAAAAACAACAGCAAGCACGATAACCGGGGCAGGAAGGCCAAACACATCGCCGGTGCCGATCCAGCGGAAGGCGGGCGTAAGGGCCGGAACCGGGCGGCCGCCGCCGTAGATCAACGTCATGCCGCGGGCTGCTGAAAGCATGCCGAGCGTCGCGACGAAAGCAGGCACCGAGAAGCGCGAGACGATGACGCCGGAGATCGAGCCGCAGACGACGCCGACGAGCACGCCGACAAGCAGGCCGATCGCGACCGGATAGGGCGAACCGATAACGCCGGCCGTTTGCGAGGTCGTTGCAAAACTGGCGCTGACGATGCCGGCGAGCGCAACGACCGAGCCGACCGAAAGGTCGATGCCGCGCGTCAGGATCACGAAAGTCATGCCGATCGCCAGCACGCCGTTGATGGACGTCTGCAGCAGCACGTTGGAAATATTGCCACCGGTCAGGAAGAACTCGTTCGAGAACGAGAGAGAGACGACCAGCAGCAGGAAGGCGAGGAAAATGCCGTATTCCTGCACGATCAGACGTCGCTGCTCCGTCTTGAACCAACCGCCCGCACTCTTATTGTCACTGACTGACACTGCTAGCTCCTGTGCTGCCGGACGAACGCTCTGACCCTGATCAGGTCGATAAGTGGACGAGTGATTGGGCATTCGTCTCCTCCCGGCTGTATATTCCGGCGCTCCTGCCAGCCCGCATCACCATGATGCGGTCCGACATGCCGAGAACTTCGTCGATTTCCGATGAGATCATCACAACCGTGCCGCCGCCCTCGGCGAAGTCGCAGATGATGCGATAGATTTCACGCTTGGCGCCGACATCGACTCCGCGTGTCGGTTCATCCAGCAACAGGACCTTGGGGTTTCGCAGAAACCACTTGCCGAGCACGACCTTCTGTTGGTTGCCGCCGGAAAGGCCGGACACCGGCATCGTGTCGCGCGCCGCCTTGATCTGAAACTGATCGCGCATGCGGCGGCTGGCATCCACTTCCTTCGCATGATCCATGGCAAAGGCGGGGCTTAGCTCCGGCAGGCTCGCCATACAGATATTGGCGCGAACGGAATCGGAGAGGTTGAGGCCGGTCTGCTTGCGATCTTCCGTCACCAACGCCAGACCATGGGCCATGGCATCCGAAGGCTTTGCGACCGATATCGGCGCGCCGTCCACTGAAACTCGGCCGGCCGACGGTTTGTCGAGGCCGAAGAGGCAGTTGAAGATTTCCGTGCGGCCTGAGCCCATGAGGCCGTAGATGCCGAAGATCTCACCCTTGCGAGCGACAAAGGAAATATCCTCGATTTTGTTCGGGCAGGAGAGCGCACTGACCTCCAGACCGATCTCTGATGTCGGCATATTGGTCTTGACGTATTCCTCTGACAGTTCGCGCCCGACGATCATGCGGATCAGGCTCGGCCGGTCGATCTCCGACAAGGCGCCGGCACCGACAAAGGAGCCGTCGCGGAAGACCGTATAGGAATCGGCGATTTGGAAGATTTCTGAGAGCCGGTGCGAGACGTAGACGATACCGCGACCCTGCGCCTGCAAGCGACGGATCGCCGCGAAGAGTTGCTGAGCTTCGCGCTCGCCGATCGCCGATGTCGGCTCGTCCATGAAGATGACCTCGGCATCGTGGCTGAGCGCCTTGGCGATCTCCACCAGCTGCATCTGCGCGACAGACAGGTTCATCATGTATTGCGTGGCGCGAATATCGAATTCCAGCCCGTCGAGCAGCTTCTGCGCCGCCTTGTTCATGCTGCGGAAGTCGATACCGCCGAAACGGGCGGATGGCTCACGGCCGAGATAGATATTCTCGGCCACTGTCATATGCGGAACCGGGCTCAGCTCCTGCTCGATGATCGCGATGCCTGATGAAAGCGCATCTGCGGGGCTCAAAAATTCGACGTCCCGCCCACGGCGGCGGATCGAGCCGGCGTCGCGCTTGTGAATGCCCATCAGGATTTTCAGGAAGGTCGACTTGCCGGCACCATTGCCGCCACACAGCGCATGAACCGAGCCGGCACGAAGTTGGAAACGACCATCGCGCAAAGCTGCGACACCGCCAAAGGACTTCTTCAGTCCTCCCACTTCGAGCAGAAACTCCACCTTGATCTTCCTCCATACAAGCACCTTACGGACCCTCCCGGCGGACGATCGACATTGAAAAATCTCTGCCCGGCGCTTTCATGACAATATTCAATAGACGCTCGACAAATGTCAAGTTATGCGCAATCATATAAAAAGTTAGAAGGCTTTGGTGCGCCGGAATCGAGAAGCCTGAAAGGAAAACCTCATGAAGATCGCAATCGGAGCGGACGGAGCCGGTAAACCTCTGCTGGATGTCACCGCCTCGCACCTGTCTGGTAAACCCGATCTCACGGTGGCGGACCTGAGCGAGCCAGGCTTTTATGCCGACGTGTCTCAGAAGGTTCTTGACGGTGAATATGAGCGGGCAGTGCTGTTCTGCGGAACAGGCATCGGCGTATCGATTTCGCGCAACAAGGTTCTGGGAATCCGGGCCGCGTTGACGCATGACACCTATTCGGCAGAGCGCGCGGCAAAGTCGAACAACGCCCAGATCATCGCTATGAGCGCACGGGTGATCGGCCCGGAGCTTGCCAAGGCGATCGACGCATTCCTTGCCTCCAGCTTCGATCCGGACGGTCCCTCCGCTGAAAACGTCAAGGCAATCGACCGCCTCGATCGGGCCAGATGATGAACGATCGGAAGTCCCGCCACCAATCGGATTACGACACTGCGGCGTATGGACGTGCGCCTGGACTGCCGTTCGTTGACGTTGATCCAGCGCGTGCCGGCGTGCCGGTCACTCAATCCATGACAGCCGGCGGCAAGATTGCCTTCGATGCGACCGCCTCGGTGGTCAAGCTTGCCTTAAGCGGTGCGGCGGACGCCATTTGCGCCGGCCAGTCCAGCAAGGATGCGCTTGATAGTGCGAGGCTACGCGCCCACCGAAACGTGCGAGTGGACCGCATCACCAGACATATCGCTCAGGAAGATGTTCCAAAACATGTCAAGCCACAGTTCAGCCGTGTCGTTGCCCTCACCGACGGCGCGTTGCACATCCTTGGGCTGGAACGGCCTAAAATCGCCATCGCCGCGCTGAATCCGCATGCAGGGGAGGATGGCCTCTTCGGCCGGCAGGATATCGATGTGGTCGAGCCCGCCATCCGCGCGCTGCGCGAAGAAGGTTTTGACGTCGAAGGGCCGGTGGGCGACATGGTGTTCGTGAAGCTGCGCGCACGCCAATTCGATGCTGTCGTCGCAATGTATCACGATCAGGGGCATATCCCCGTGAAATTGCTGGGATCCTCGGTGGATGAGAAGACCTGGCGCATGGAGGCGCTCAGCGGCGTGAATGTCACGCTCGGCCTGCCGATCATCCGGACCTCCGTCGATCACGGCACCGCATTCGACATCGCCGGAAAAGGTATCGCTAGCGAAACCAGCCTGATTGAAGCCATTGAGCTTGCCGTGACCATGTCGCGGGCGTGAGCGGATGACCTTGATGCGGCGGTGACCTGGACCTTGTGCCATTTCCAGTCTGATCGGCTCCGGCCCGGTCAGATCTTGCCAGTCTAGCCGGTTCGGGAGGAAAACATGATCGCTAAACACATACGCAAGGTAATGGTCTCAGTTGTCGCGCCGTTGCTTTTGAGCGTCACGACCGCCGCTGCCGCCGATTCCGGCAGGCCGACGATCGGCGTGGTCGTGCCGACACTGGCGGCGCAGTTCTGGAACAATTACGTCGACTTCATCAAGAAGGGGGCCGACGAGCTCGGCGTCGATCTTGTTGTCCTCAACGCCGATAACAAGCCGGATCAGATGATCAAGTCGCTGGAGGATCTGGTCGCAAAGCCGGCTGATGGCATCATCTTCACACCCTATTGGGCGACTGCTGCCCGAGGCCTGACCCTCGCCAAGGACGCCAACATTCCTGTCATCCTGACCGACAGCTATCCCGATTTCGATCCGCAGACCTCACGTTTTCCGAATTATCGCGCTTTTGTCGGACCGAGCGACGAGGATGCCGGCCGCCAGATGGCCGAAGCCCTGTTTGCCGCCGTCCAGCCTGACGCCTCCGGCAAGAAAGTCATCGGTGTCGTCAACGGTACCGCAGGCACATCGGTGGCAATCGATCGCCGCAAGGGGCTCGAGGATGCCTTGAAGTCTCATCCTGAAGTCGTGGTCGCAGGTGAAGTCGACGGCAATTTCGTACGCGACACCTCGCAGACCGTGTTTGAATCCCTCTATCAGGGCCACCCCGACATCAAGGGCGTATGGGCTGCCAATGGCGGCACGGCGACCGGCGTCATGACGGCGTTGAAGAACGCCGGCAAGCAGCCGGGCAAGGACATCTTCGTGGTGGCGATGGACCTGAATCCTGAGAATGTCGAAGCCGTCAAATCCGGCGAGCTTCTGTTCGATATCGGCGGCCACTGGCTGCAGGGCGGCTTTGCGCTGACCATGCTCTATGACGAAATCAAGGGTCATGCAGTGCCGAAGGATGCTGACAAAGTCAAGCTGACGCTGTTGCCTTTGACCAATGACCGTGTCGCGCAGTTCGAAGCCGACTTCCCGGGAGGTGTGCCGCCTTACGATTTCAAGGCGCATTCCAAGACCTACACGCCTAACGCCGCTGCCGCGTCGTTCGAGCTGAAATACTCGAAGTAATCAGGCCTCCGACGCCGGCTGGCATGACCTGGCCGGCGTTATCTCTGATGACCAGCAAGCCTTATCGCAGCCCGCCCGCGCATTCTCGAGAAAACGAGTACGGCCGCGCGCGTCCGCCAGACGTATGTCTCCTCACCAAGGATCGTGTTCCGTGCAGATCGTCGCAGAAGATATCGAGCGAAGCTTCGGAACCACCCGGGCACTGTCGGGAGTCTCCCTGACGCTTCGGGCAGGCCGGATTCATGCTTTGGTGGGCGAGAACGGTGCCGGCAAATCGACCCTTATGAAGATCCTTGCCGGAGCCGAGCGTCCTGACGCCGGCAGCATGACCATCGATGGCGATCGCTACGCTCCTCGCAATGCCGCCTATGCGCGTGAGCGCGGCGTTGGCCTCGTCTTCCAGGAAATGACCATAAATCCGGCCCTGTCGATCGCGGAGAACATTTTCACAGGGCAGTTCGCCCGTTATCGGCGCAACGGCTTCCTGAACTACCAGAAACTGCAGCAAGATGCGCAGGCGCTGCTCGATGGCTTTTCGGCCGAGATATCAGTGCGCCAACCGCTCAATAAACTCGATCTCGGACAGTGGAAATGTATCGAGGTGGCGCGCGCGCTTTCGACGTCGCCGCGTGCGGTCCTGTTCGATGAATCCACGGCCTTTCTCAATCACCGCGAGGTCAACCTCGTTCTCGGCGCAATGCGGGCGCTGAAGGCGCAGGGACTGATCGTCGCCTTCGTCTCGCATCACCTTGCTGAGGTCGAAGAGGTGGCGGATGCCCTGACCATTCTGAAAGATGGACTCAAGGTCGGCGATTTCGCGGCGGGTGACCTCGACCGCGATCAGATCCAGAGCCGCATGGTGGGGCGCGACCTCTCCAAGGGGCTTTATCCGCAACGTGCCATCACGCGGTCGAAGCAGGAAAGGCTGCGTCTCGATAATATCGTGACCGATCGCCATGAGCCTGTCTCACTGTCTGTCATGGAAGGCGAAATCGTCGGCATTGGCGGCTTGAAGGGCGCAGGTGGCGAGCGTCTCCTCGAGGTGGCCGCCGGCGCGGTGAAGCCGGCATCCGGCAAGGTCGTGCTCGAAGGGCAGCAGAAATCCTTTGCCTCGCCGGCCGATGCTTGGCGCTCCGGCATCGCCTACCTGCCGGGCGATCGCACCGCCGAAGGGCTGATTGTCGACGCATCGGTGCTGGACAATCTGGTGATGGCGAAGCCGCCACGCCGCGGACCGCTTTTCGACCGCAAGGAGGCAAATGCGCTCGCCCAGTCGCTGATTGAACGGCTGACGATCAAGACCAGTTCGGCATCTGCCCGCTCAGGCTCGCTCAGTGGCGGCAATCTGCAGAAGGTCGTGCTGGGCAAGTGCCTGGCCATTGGTCCGCGTGTCCTTCTGCTCAACAATCCCACCCGCGGCGTCGATATCGGGGCACGCGTAGAAATCTATCTATCGCTGCGTGAAGCCGCCGCATCCGGCCTCGCCATTCTGGTCGTCAGTGAAGATCTCAACGAACTCATCGGGCTCAGCGATCGCATCGTCGTCATGCGCGGCGGCTGCGTATCGGCCGAGATCGATGATCCGGCCGCCACGACGGAAGATGTCGTGATCCGGTCCATGATTTAAGGAGTGCCTCGATGTCCGACCTGTCTGCCCGGGAGCCCGCATCAGCCAACGGTAAGAGTTGCCTCAATCGCGTGGATATGCGCCGCTTTTTCCCTATTCTGCTGCTGCTCGTTCTTGCGGGTATCTTTACTCTGGCCTCGCCCCGCTTCCTGCAATTCAACAATATGATGATTGTCTCGCAACAGGCGGTCGTTCTGTTGGTGGCCGCGCTCGGCATGACGTTCGTCATCATCGCCGGATCGATCGATCTGTCTGTCGGGGCAATCGTCGCGCTGTCGGCGCTGGTGGCGGCCGTGACATCGTCGACGCTCGGCGTCTTCGCCATCATTCCGGCCTGCGCCGTAGGCGTGCTCTGCGGCACGATCAACGGAACGATCGTGGCCAAGGGCAAGGTGCCGTCCTTCATCGTGACGCTTGGCGCCATGGTGATCTACCGCGGCATCGTGCTGTTTTTTACCCGCGGCGCGCCTGTCTCCATCGAGAACGAGATGTTTCTGGACGTCTATTCCGGGCGTACCGCCGGCATTCCGCATTCCCTGTTGATCGCAATCGTCATGATCGTCATCGCGGCGGTGATGTTGAACCTCACCGTGTTCGGACGCGAAGTGCGTGCTATCGGCGGGGGCGAGCGTATCGCTCTGCTGACCGGCATCCGCGTCGATCGTGTGAAGATCGCGATCTTCGCCCTGCTCGGGTTCCTGTGTGGTGTGGCGGGTCTTCTGCAGAGCGCCCGTGCGATGTCGGCGACCGCCCAGCTTGGCGAGGGACTGGAGCTCGATGCCATTGCCGCAGTTGTGGTTGGCGGCACGCCGTTGACCGGTGGGATCGGCAGCCTCCAGGGAACAATCCTCGGCGCGCTGATCATAACCATCCTGTCCAACGGGATGAACATTGTCGGTGTGGATCCGTATTTCCAGAACCTCGTAAAAGGCTTGGTCCTCGTCCTCTCCGTATTCGTGACGATCGACCGAAAGAAAATAGGCATCATCAAATGAGGAGATCGAATTTCTCATCGCGTGCCGTCTGGACACAGGAGCTAAGTTGGTGACAAGTTTGACATTGCAGAATTTCGGCATCGGGAACGGGCAGCATTTTATCGAAGGCCATTGGGTGGAATCGGCGAGCGGCGAGCGGCGCGATATCTTCAATCCCAAGAATGAAACGAAGGTCGATACCGTCGCGGCCGGGTCGCTGGAAGATGCGGACCGCGCGGTTGCGGCCGCCCGCAAGGCGCAACGCGCCTGGAATGCCCGGACACCGATGGAGCGTGCAGGCTTCCTACACAAGCTCGCCGATCTAATCGATGCCCACAGCGAAACCTTGGCACAAATGCTGACCGCCGAGGGAGGCAAGATCCTGCCGGAATCGCGTATCGATGTCGGGTTCTGCGCGCTGCTGCTTCGCTATGCCGGCGAAAGCGGGCGCCGTCTCGAAGGCGAGATCATGCCTAGCGAAAACCGGAACGAACAGATCTGGATCCCGCGCGTCCCCTATGGCGTGGCCGTCGGCATCACAGCCTGGAATTTCCCTGCCGCACTGTTTGCCCGCAAGGTTGGTCCTGCGCTGGTGACCGGGAATACCGTCGTTATCAAGCCGCACGAGTTGACGCCGCTGACAACGCTGATGCTGGCGTGCCGTCAGGCCGGTATTCCGGAAGGTGTCGTCAACGTGATCACCGGCGACGGCCGCTCGGTCGGCGCGCATCTTGTCTCTCATCGTGGCACCGACATCGTTTCGATGGCGGGATCGGTTCGCGCCGGTAGCGAGATCTACGCTCTCGGCGCTGAGTTGATCAAACCCGTGCGCCTCGAGCTTGGCGGCAAGGCGCCTTTCATCGTCATGGAGGATGCCGATATCGACAAGGCGGTCGAAGCGGCCGTGGTCTCGAAATTTTTCGCGGGCGGCTCGGTCAGCACATGCAACGACCGTATGTATCTGCATCGCAAGATCCATGACGAGTTCATGGAAAAATTTGTTGCGCGCATCAGCGCGCTGACCGTCGGTGATCCGACGACCAGCGTCAATATTGGTCCTCGCATCAGCGGTGGGGAAGTGACGAAGCTCCCGCAGATGGTTGCCCGCGCCGTCGAACAAAAGGCAACCCTGCTGAACGGCGATCAGCCCGCCGGGGCCGACAAGCCCCAGTTTGAGCGCGGCCACTGGTTCTTCGCGAAGGTGTTCTCCGTCACCTCGACGTCGATGTCATGCTTCAGGAAACGTTCGGTCCCGTCATCGCGGCAATGGCGGTCGATGACTTCGATCAGGCGCTCGCCTTCGCAAACGACTCCGAATACGGCCTCTCGGCTTACGTATTCACCCAGGATCACCGCGGCATCATGCGCAGCGTCACCGAATTGCAGTTCGGCGAAATCTACGTCAATCGCCCATCGGGAGAAAGCCCGCACGGTTTCCATACCGGCTATCGCAAGAGCGGGCTCGGCGGAGAAGACGGCAAGCATGGAATCGAGGCCTCCTGCGCATGAAGACCCTCTACGTCAACGACGCCTGACCGGCGCAGCCGTTGAACCTGCGGCCGGCCGACACACGGCTGGCCGCAGGTTTCGCAGGGCGCTGCTCGCCGCATCGCTGCGTGAGCCACAGAATTCTCGTTACTGCAGGTGAGGAAAGATCGTGCCGCCGTGGGGGTGTCACGACTTCAAATTGGGAGAAACGCATGCCTATGAAATGGACGTTAGCAGCAATTGCGCTTGCCGTTGCAAGCACTGCCGCAGTTCGCGCTTCGGCGGCCGACTACAAGTGGCCGGACAACATCCCGGCGGAAGCCACGGCTTTGATGGAACCCTTGCCGCTGTCTCCGACCGGACAGGTCGTGCCCGGCTATCCGGATGGTGCGCCTGCGGTTTCCGCCGATACGCTGAAGCTTTCGAATGAGGACATCGCAAAGCTGAAAACGGGCAAGTTCACGGCCGGTCTGGTCATGCATACGATGGACGCCGGCTGGCCGCACCTTCAGGTGAGCGGCATCACCTCGACGCTCGAATCCTTCGGCGTCAAGGTTGTCGGCACCACGGACGCCAAATTCAATGTCGGTCAGCAGATCAGCGACCTGGAGCAGATGATCGCACGCAAGCCCGATGTGATCTTCTCCATCCCGATCGATCCGAAGTCGGAGTCGGAGGCCTACAAGAAGGCAGCTGCCGCGGGCATCAAGCTCGTCTTCCTCGACAACGTTCCGGTCGACATGGCGCCGGGCAAGGACTACGTTTCGGTGGTTGCCGCCGACAACGAGAAGAACGCGTTCTTCGCCGCCGACGAACTCGCCAAGGCGATCGACGGAAAGGGCGAAGTCGGTATCCTGACCCTCGTCTACGATTATTACTACTCCGTCGCGGCCCGCAAGGTCGGTGCCCAAAAGGCATTCGCCCAGTATCCCGGCATCAAGGTCGATGCGGTCGGGACATTCACCTCGCCTGAAAAGGCCTATGAGGTCGCCACCAGCATGCTGACGGCCAATCCCGATATGAGGGGGATATTCGTCGCTTGGGATACGCCTGCCCAGCAGACCGTTGCCGCCGCCAAGACGCTTGGCCGCGACATCATCGTCACCACGAACGATCTCGCAGCCGATAGCGCGGTGAATGTCGCGCGCGGCGAGTTCCTCGCGGTCGGTGCACAGCAGCCTTACGATCAGGGCATCGCCGAGGCCAAGGTCGCCGCGCTCGCACTTCTGGGCAAGCAGGTGCCGCCTTACGTGTCCGTGCCGACCTTGCGCGTCAAGAAGACCAATCTTCTCAGCGCCCTGAAGCAGGTGACCAAGGAGGAACCTTCGGCAGCCCTGATCAAGCTCTGCAACGACAAGTGCTTCTGAACCAGTGGTGATATCCGACCCGGCGCGATCGGTGCCGGGTCATTCCTGATAAAGTGACAGGAGGCCTTCTTGCCGACCCCGACCGAACCTGCGACATTCGCGATCATCGCCATGGAAAACATTTCCAAATCATTCGGCGCCAACAAGGTGCTGAGGGATGTTTCGTTCGCGGTGCGGCCCGGCGAGGTGCATGCGCTTCTTGGCGAGAACGGTGCCGGAAAATCGACCCTGATGAAGGCGCTGATTGGCGTGCACCAGGTCGATGAGGGCCGGATTCTTCTCGAAGGCAGTGACGTTACGGCGCTCGCTTTGCGTGACCGGATGGATCGCGGCATCGCGATGATCTTTCAGGAGCTGAGCGTTCTGCCCAATCGTTCGGTCGCAGAAAATCTCTTTCTGCTGCGGGAACCGCGGGCGCCGGGGTTCCGCATTGATCGCAAGCGCATGATACGCGAGGCGGATGCGCTGATTGCGCAACACGGGTTCGCACTGAAGTCCACCGATACCGTCGGCGAACTGGGGTTCGCCCAGCGCCAGATGGTGGAAATTCTGAAGGCGATTTCCCGGCGCGCGCGGCTGATCGTCATGGACGAGCCGACGTCTTCGCTGACGGTGCAGGAGGAGGAAACGCTCTTCTCCACCATTGCGCAATTGCGGGCGACCGGAATCGGCATCGTCTACATCAGTCATCGCATGGCCGATGTCCTGAGGCTGAGTGACCGCATATCGATTGTCAAGGATGGCCGCATCGTCGGCCCTTTCCGCCCGGAGGAAACATCCATCGATCATATCGCCGCCTTGATGTCCCGTCCGCGCGACACGGAAACGGCAGATCAGCCGCAGGACGTTCCGGTATCGGCAAATCGGGTGAGCGCTGCCGTCAAAGGCTTCTCCGCCCTCGGTGTTCGCAATCTTTCCACCGCACGCAAGCTTGATGCGATCTCGTTCGATATTGCGCCTGGCGAGGTTGTCGGTCTGGCGGGCCTCGTCGGCAGCGGCCGCTCGACGCTCGCAAAGGCGTTGTTCGGGATGCTGCCTGATGCGCGCGGCCAGATTACAATTTCCGGCACCGCACTTGTGCCCGGCAGCGTGCCGCGCGCAATCGCAGCCGGGGTCGCTCTGGTGCCGGAAGACCGGCGGCTGGAGGGATTGATCGGCGGCCGCTCGCTCGCGGAGAATTTCGCTCTGCCGAGCCTGTCACGCTTTTCCAGGCTCGGCGGTCTGGCTCCCGTCGCTGCCGGCCGCATCAACAGTCTCTTCGACCGCTATCGCACCGATCTCAGCCTCCTGTGCCGTGGCCCGCATCAACCGGCGCAGCAGCTCTCGGGCGGAAACCAGCAGAAGGTCGTCTTCGCGAAATGGCTCGCGATGGGGCCGAAGCTCCTCATTCTCGACGAGCCGACCTCCGGCGTCGACATCAACGCCAAGCGCGAGATGCGGGCGCTTGTGCGCCGCACGGCGGAAACCGGTGTCGGCGTCCTGCTCATTTCCTCCGAGCTGGAGGAACTGATCGATCTCTCCGATCGCATCCTCGTCATGGCTGCCGGTCGTGTACCACGCAGCATCGACCGCGCAGAGAATGAAAGCCAGTTGCGCTCGCTGCTGCAGAACGAAGCCGCCAGACACATGTCTTTGCCCAAGAAGGAAGAACGAGCATGAAACAAGAGACTTCCCCCTTTCTGGGACGCGCCGTATCTTTCGCGCGCAATCATATTACCTACGGCATTTTCGTGCTGATCACGCTGTACTTCATCATCTTTGCCCCGCACTTCGCATCCTTGACCACCGCGACCGCCGTCCTTCGCATTACGGCGATCGTATCGGTCATGGCCATCGGCATGACGTTCGTAATTATCTGCGGCGAGATTGATCTGTCGGTCGGCTCGATGGCTAGCTTTTCAGGCATGATGCTGGCCATGCTTTATGAGCGAGACGTGCCGACATTCTTCGCGCCGCTGCTCGTGCTCCTGCTTGGCGGTGCCGTGGGAGCCATATCCGGGCTGCTGGTGACCAGATTGCGCATACCGTCCTTCCTCGTCACCCTTGGCATGCTGTCGATCTTCTCGGGACTTGCCCTGACCGTGACGGACACCCGCCCGGTTCCTATCCTCAATGACGACTTTTCGGCGATCTTCTGGAACGGTTCGATCGTTGGGATTCCGGCGCCGATCCTCTGGACCGTTGGTCTCACGGTCGTCGGCTATTATCTTCTGCACCAGATGGCTTTTGGCCGGCGAGTCTTCGCGACAGGCGGCAATCCGGTTGCGGCGCAATTCTCCGGCGTGCGGACGAATGGCGTCAAGATCGCAGCCTTTGTCCTCTCGGGTATGACGGCAGCTCTTGCCGGAATGATGCTCGCCGCACGCTCGACAGCGGGCAATCCGAGCCTGGGTGCCGGGCTCGAACTTGATGTCATCGCCGCTGTCATCATTGGCGGGACGAGCCTTTTTGGCGGCTATGGATCGATTGTAAGTTCGGTCGTCGGAGCGATCTTTATCGGCATTCTCGGCTTCGGTCTGCTCGTCCTAGGGCTTTCGACAAGCATTCAGGAAGTGATCAAGGGCGTGATCATCATCCTCGCGGTTTCAGTCAATCGTCGCTAGAGAGGAATCCGACCCGCCTGAGTCACCTTTGAATGTCTTCTCGGATAACTCTCTTCTTTCGCTCGGTATTGGCAATCTTGGCGCGTTGAAAGACTTCGACCCGGCGCGCACGCTTCCGTATTAAGGTCTCGATGGCCGACCATGTTGACAGGAAGATCATGCAAGAAAACCGGAATATGACCCAGTCTTGGTTTGCAACAATACACTCCGCGAAAACGGGGCAATGCTGAGGTTTTACTTAACCGCGGTGCATGATAAAACGATACCGATGGGAAGGTAACTGATCGCGCCGTCCTGCGTGAACATCGGTACAGCACAATCCTGATCGACGGCGCAAGAAAAACGCGGAGAAGACAGGTATGGTGCCGAAACTTCGAGCCCGCTCAAGAGCAGAGCCGTCCACCGACCTGGCAATGGGACTGGTCTTCGACCTGCTTCACTGACGCCTGGACTTCAGCTATGGCCCAGCCAATCTCAGCGCGGCCTGGACGCCACCTTCGAGGATTTCCATTGCCTTCGACTGTTCAGCGATCGCTCGTGCGATCTGAAGCGTGCCGACCATCAAACTGAAGATGGCCAACGCACGGTCGTGCGGGGAGGACGATGGCGCGGGCGGAAGATAAGAAGCCAGGGCTTCAATATAACGCGCCAATCCGTCTTCATAAGCCTTACGGGTCGAATCCGGTTGCCGTGCGATTTCAGGCAAGAGGGCGGCCGAAGGGCAGCCGTCTTCGCTCCCTTGCAAATGACGAATATTCAGATAGTCGCGAATGACATTCTCGAGGCCCTGGCTCGCTATTTTAGCCTCTAAATTCGCGAGCTGATCTGAAAGAGCGCTCACGACGGCCTCCCTTACGAGGGCTTCTTTCGATTCGAAATGCGGATAGAAGGCCCCGTTCGTCAGGCCCGCCTCCGACATGATGCCTGCGAGGCCCGCAGCTGCCGCACCTTCTCTGCGAAAACGCTTGGAAGCGACGTCGATAATCCGACGCCGCGTGGTTTCCTTGTGACCTTTTTCAAAACGCATTTATGTCTTCCGTATATGCCTGGACCTGTGCAACGACGCTTCGTTGCGAGCGAGGTGGCCGAGGTAGTCAGTTATGAGGCCGCCGATTCAAGCACGGCTTGCAGATCTTTATCAAGCTTCCGCGCGACCTCGTCGATATCAGGCTCAGCGAATTGCCCAAATGTGGAGATCGGGCGATCGTACTCGAATGCGACGCCATCACCGTCTTCGCGAAGGAGAACCCGGATGGGCGCATAGAGGCCGGCGGAGATGCGGTGCCGGGTCATTCTGGTGGCGGTCAGCGGATTGCCGATGTCGTACTGTATCGCCTGGCGATGCAGGCCTGCCACCTGAACCGCCGCACCGTGATCCCTGAAGCCGAAAATCGATAGTGCCGGGAGCGCCTCGAGTTCACGAAGGGCTCGGGCTGTCTCCCCGTAACGAAGGAGCGTGAAGATGCCGTCGTCGATCCTGGGGCGATGCTTTCGAGTTTCGACCTGACCGCACGAAAGTCGTTGCCCGAGTGGATCGTGACATGTTCTACCTGAACCGTTTGGATGTCGATTGTGCTTGCCATGGTTGATCTTCCTTTTTCCGTTAGGGATTGGGCGAGTACATCGTACTGCGCCGCTTGCTGTTCACAGGGACGAGATGCCTAGCGCCTCAACCCGGCGGGCGATGGACAGCAGCCTGCGATCCTGGCCAAAGGGCGCATCGATCTCGAGGCCAATCGGAAGACTGTCGCCCACATTGCCCATGGGAAGACTTATCCCCGGCAAGCCGGCGCCACTTGCAGGGATGGTGTTCTTGGCTAACGCGGCGAAGGTCACTTCCTGCCCTGCGATCAAGAACTTGTTTTCCTTGCCAATTTCCGGTGCGGCGCACGGCGTCGCCGGCAGGAGGAACGCCTCTGCGCCGCTCGTTGCGAATGCATCGCTGAATAAGCGCTGAAGTTTCGGCCGATCACGGGCCAATACGGCGTTGTAGCCGTCTTCAGAAAGCCATTTGGATCCGCTTGGCAGAACATGGTGCTGCCACGCTTCCTTCAGACCTGGCTTGAGGTCTCTGTAAATTTCTTCGAAGGACGTGGGAATGCCGTTCTCGTTGAGAAACCCGGATATGGCTGCCATTGTGTCATGGAAGAAGATATTCCATGTCGCCGTGTCGGCGAGCTCTGAAAAACCCTCTCCGAGATCGATCTCAACGACTTCAGCGCCGGCATCGCGCAATCTGTGTATGACGTCGTTGAAACGCGCCTCGATCTCGGGATCGACCAGGTCGAGATACTGCTTTGGTGCATAGGCGAACCATACGCTTTTCAATCCGCCTAGACCGGTTGACGGCGATGCGGGTGTTTTGGTGACGACCTCATCGATGAGTTCGCAATCCTCGACATTGCGGGCGAACACGCCGGTCGTATCAAGAACATGGGAAATCGGCGCGACGCCGTTTCGCGGCCAACGCCCTGTCGTCGGCTTGAAACCGACCACGCCGCACAAGGATGCCGGCACTCTGATCGAACCGATAGTGTCTCCTCCGAAAGCTGCCGGAACGATCCCGGCTGCGACCGCGGCGGCAGATCCGCTAGAGGATCCTCCGCTGACGCGAGCAGGGAATCGAGGGTTCTTCACCTGGCCAAAGGTATGGTTGTCGCCAGTGAGCCCGAATGACATTTCGACGAGGTTGTTCTTTCCGAACACGATCGCGCCGGCTTCCTTGATCGCGCCAACCACCTCGGCGTCCTGCGCGGGCACGAAGTCCTTCAGATTGCTGACCCCAAGGGTCGTGCGCAAACCCGCTGTCAGGTAACTGTCCTTGACACCTAACGGGACGCCAAGGAGTAGCCCGGACGTGCCGGACGCGCGCGCTTTGTCGGCTTGGCGGGCGGCAGTGAGTACGGCCTCCTCATCGATTGTAATGAACGTTTTGAAATCCGAATGCTGTCAGCCCCAGTCAAGGAGCATCCCCGCGTATGTCTCAGACGAGAGACCGCCGTTCTCCAAGGCCCGCACGGCCTCTGCAACGCCGATCGTGGGATGATGTTCGATGGGGACAGCCTGAGTGGAATTCGGTCTCTCTTGCATGGGGATCTCCGTTTTAACTGGGTTTACGGGTGGAATTCGCCGAACCTCGACAATGGTCGAGGCCATTAAATTACGATCATAATATTACATTATGGACATAATGCAATGAGGATTCTACGGACATTTCCGACAGCTTCGGACAGATGTGACTCATGCGAGGACCGAGACAGGCCTCACGTCTCAAACTTTAATCAGTCAGGTAACCAGATCTGAAACCGTGATTGATAGAGAAGGCCTTCCTTTCGAGACGCCGCATGATGATCCTAGAGTTACAAAATGCCATTCTTGAAATGATCGCCAAAGGGAAACCCCTGGCGAGTACGATGTCGCAGCTATGCCTGAGAGTGGAAGCCATGATCCCCGGCATCGCCGCATCGGTCCTGGCATATGATGGACGCTGCCTGCATACGCTCGCGGCCCCGTCGCTCCCGGCGTCGTTTTCGGCGGCGATCGAAAACCTGAAGGCCGGTCCATTGGCCGGTTCCTGCGGCACGGCCGCCTACCATGCGGAGCCGGTGATCGTCACCGACGTCGAAACGGACCCGCGCTGGGTGGACTATCGCTCGCTCGTTGTGCCGATCGGCATCCGCGCCTGTTGGTCGAGCCCGATCAAGAGTGGCGACCGCGTTGTCGGCACATTCGCGTTTTACTACGGGGAGGCGCGAGGCCCGAGCAAGCTGGAACATGAGGTCGTCGACGCTTGCGTCCATCTTTGCTCGATCGCCATCGATCGCGAAGAACGGGTTATGGAGCGCCAGCGCCTGACCTACACCGATGCTCTAACCGGGCTCCCGAACCGTGCTGCATTCGACCGGATCCTGAAAGAGCTGAATATCTTCGAGCGCCCATGGGGAATATTGCTTGCCGACGTCGATAATCTGAAACTCGTGAACGATACGTTCGGTCATGCGGCCGGCGATGCGCTGATCAGGGCCGTTGCGGACTGCTTCCGCGCGGCCGCTGAGCCAGAGTTTACCTTCAGGCTCGGCGGTGATGAATTTGCCTTGATCGTGTTTCCCAAGCAGGATCTCAATCTGGAACGGACAGCGACTGAGATCCTCGCAGGATTGGCACTGCCAGCCGAATGTGACGGTCATGTCGTCTTTCCCGCCGCAACCATCGGCGGGGCGTTACCAGAAGACGGCCTGACGCCCGATCAGATCCGTCGAAATGCCGACGTGGCACTTTATCATGCAAAGGAAAACAACCGCGGGCATTATTTCCAGTTTCACCGTGGTCTCGGCACTGCGATAACGAGGCGGTTCAGGGCTGCTCGGGATGTCAGTCTTGCGCTCTCGCAGGACCGCATCAGTCCGCACTACCAGCCCGTCGTGCGCATCGATACCCGAGAAGTTGTCGGCTTCGAAGCTTTGTGCAGAATAACCACGCCGTCAGGCGAGGTCATCGCCGCCGCGCACTTCCAGGAAGCCACCAAGGATGCGCGCGTGGCTGCCGAACTGACGCAGCGGATGATGACAAGAGTGGCGCGCGACATGCGGAGCTGGCTTGACGCGGGTCTCCCTCTCCAGCATGTCGGCATCAACCTCTCCGCCGCAGACTTTCGCGGCGGAGCCTTGAGGGAAAAGATCTGCAAAGCTTTTGACGAGGCTGGAGTTCCCCTCGATCACGTCATTCTTGAGGTGACAGAGGCGGTCTATCTTGGACAGCGCGATCATGTTGTTGCCGCGGAGATCAAGGCGTTGCGGGCGGAAGGTCTGAAAGTGGCCCTGGATGACTTCGGAACCGGTTTTGCCTCCCTTACCCACCTACTGACGACACCCGTCGATATCCTTAAGATTGACAAGTCTCTTGTCGATCGGATGGAGCCCGGAGATGCTGGCGTGTTCATTGTCGAGGGACTGATCCGCATTGCCAGCAACCTCGGTGTCCGGGTGGTCGCGGAAGGGATAGAAACCGAAGCACAGGCCGAACAGCTGGAAAAGCTCGGTTGCAGGCTTGGTCAAGGATTTCTTTTCTCAAAGGCAGTCGATCGCCTGCAGACGGCAACGTTGCTGAGAGAACGCAGTCAGCGATCTTCGCATCATACTACGAGCAGCAGATCTTTATTGCGGGCAGGGGTCTAGACCGCGCCATTATTTCATTGCCATTTCCATTTTCAGGGATCGAGATGCACAAAAGGATTCAGGTGAACCAGCTACGGGTCGGGATGTTCGTAGAGGACGTCGAGCTCGGCAGCTACGGCAATGCAGTGCGATCCGAGCCATTTCTGATCAGGTCAAATAGTGACGTCAGGCACATCGTGGCAAGCCACGTGAAAAGCGTGGTCATCAATGTCGCCAAAGGCATCGATCTTGATCGAGACCCCCCGCCAGGAGACGACGCCGCGAGCTATGAGGCAACATTGCTCATGGTGTTCACTCCGCAGGAAATCGGACGAGCGCGACAATCGATCAAGGAAATCGATCCGCATCTCCGGAAAGTCCTCAGCGATGCTCGCTTACAATCTTGCTTTGCTGACGAAGCGGCCAGCTCAGCAGTCGAGCGGATCATGTCCGCGATATTCGAGAATGCCGGCGCCCTGATTGCTGTTGCCAAGCTGAAGGAGAAGGACGAGGTCACGTTTCTTCATTCGCTGGCGGTCAGCGCTCTTATGGTTGCGTTCGGACGTAGCCTCGGCCACAGCGAAGACGATATCCGGCTGCTTTGTCTTGGCGGCTTGGTGCATGATCTGGGCAAGATGACGCTCTCCGACGACATCCTGACCAAGACCGGCAAGTTGACGGCCGAGGAGATGGAGCTCGTTCGACGGCATCCGCAGCTTGGCTATGAAATGGTATCAAGAGCGGGAACGGCACCAACGGAGGTTCTGGACATCTGTCGCTATCATCACGAACGGTATGACGGTGGCGGTTACCCGGACAGACTGTCGGGCAAAAAGATTCCATATGTCGCGCGGCTGGCATCCATCTGCGATGTCTACGAGGCGCTGACCACGATCCGCCCCTACAAGCGCGCCTTCACTCAAGGCGAGGCGATCACGATGATGATGAACTCGCCGGGACATTTCGACCCTAAATTACTGTCCGCCTTCGTTTCGAAGATGATCATCAGTGGAACGATCCATTAACTCCGGTCCCTTCCACACTCAACCTGACCTCAACGGGTCCCTTGGCGGGACCGGCAGTCTTGGCCCAGGGACTGAAACTTCGCCGTCCGATGGACGTTGCGAGGGCAAAGCGTCTTACTGTCAATGATAAGCGAACAATCCTAGCGTCATGGGCCTCTGACTACTACGCGGTGGAATCGCAACCCGCCCTCCGCCATCTGCCCGGAACACCTGCGCCGATCTCGCTAAACGAGGTTCGGGTTGCGTTACGGGAAATCGACCGCAAGTACGGTTTCTGATCAGCATTCGAATGCCAGCCGTTGTCATCAGTGTGCCGGAAGAGGAGGGATTGCTCTATACAATGAGCCGCCAGCAGTTCTCACTTCTGGCGGCTCAATTCGATCGGCGGAAACCCATTTTTCGCCGCGCTACGGTCTCATAATGGTTTTCGTCCCAATTGTCCTGTCGCGCTCTCAAGCTAAGTCGCGATGGCGTTGAGAACCATCTCAACGAACGTTGTAATAGTGCCCTTCGATAAGACCGAGCTCGTTGTTTAAGCCCTTGATGGCTCTAAACCGCTAATGCTGTCCTCGTCACTGCTGACCAATCCGTTGATCGAGCCGGCGCAGGCTGCCAAACCGGGCCAAGAGACACGGGGCTCAGATCCGCAACCAGTCGTCGAACGAGATCCCGCCCCTGACGAAGTGGCCCGCAGGCACTAGAGAATCCGTAACCACAGGCGCACCGAAGTATACGAGGGTGGCATCTACGCCGGTCGCGCGAGTGTCGCCTTTGGCTTCGAGGTATTTCCTCGTGAAGGACTCGAACGTCGCGCGTTCGGGACCGGCGAGATCAACCGCTCCTTTCTTCGGTTCGCCGAGCGCGATATCGATAAGGGCGGCCGAGACATCATCAGCGGCTATCGGCTGAACGTCGATGTCAGGCGCGACCACGCCCCCCTCGCGGACTCGTTTTGCTGGTCATCTGTCGGCCGAGATGGACACTGCCGCCCAGCTCTTATGCAAGACGCATCTATCGGAGATCGGGGATCGGCTCGGTAGAGGTCAAGCCAACGGCCCCGTCGATTGCTCGGCGGGGCCGCCCATGTGACTGGCAATGATCAGGAAGGAGCTTAGATCGAACCAGCCGGGGTGACCGGAGGAAAGTCCTTGTCCGGATCGAAGACGTTGTTGAAGAAGTTGGTCAGCGAATACATGGCGACCAGCGCGACGATCTCGATGATGTTTGCTTCGGTAAAGCCGGCATCGCGGACGGCTTTCAGATCGGCATCGCTGACCTGTCCACGGGTTTCGATGACCTTGCGAGCGAACTGGACGGCGGCGTCGCGCTTGGGATCGTTGGCATGACCCTTCCGAGCAAGGATGATCTCGTCGGCCGGCAGCTTGGCCATATGCTCTGCGGTGAAGCTGTGCACTGTCAGGCAGTAATTGCAGCCGTTCACTTCTGAAACGGCTAGGCCGATACTGTCGCGGGTCTTGACGTCGAGCGCCTTGGTCAGCGAGCCAAGCAGGGTAGCCCATGCATTGAACGCAATCGGGCTCTGTGCGAAGGCTGCCATCATGTTGGGCGTGAAGCCGATATTCTTGGTAAATGCGTCCAGGGTCGGCTTGGATTCGGTCGGCACCTGTTCCGGCGTCAAAACGATCGTTCGTGTCATTGTCGTCTCCTTAACTTCATGAGTTCTTTGTGATTCACGCGAAATCGAGAACATCGGCGACCGGCATGCGGGGCTTTTGCGGCCAGTTGCCGGCACGTTCCGGCCCTATGGTCAGTAGCATCACCGGGATTTCATCGTCGGTCAGGCCGAATTCGCGGTGCACAGGTTCGGCATCGAAACCGATCATCGGCGTCGAACCCCACCCCAGCGAGCGGGCCGCATAGATGATCGCGGCCGCGCCGAAGGTAGCGGTGCGGACGGCCTCGTCACGATCCTGTTGCGGCTGATTGTCATAGATCCGGCGAGCGTTGATTTCCCATTCCGGGACCATGTGTGCTGGCATGATGCCGGCTTCCACCACCGGCGCCAGACGCGCCGGGACGGTGCTGGCGTCGGCCAACTTGCCAATGACGATGAAGGTAACGGCAGCGTCCGTGACCGCCGGCTGATCCCACGCCAGTGCTCGCAACCGAGCCTTGGCTTCAGGCGTACGCACGGCGATGAAACGCCAATTCTGCAGGTGGAAGGATGTCGGCGCCGACGTTCCGATCCGTACCAGATCACGGATCTGGTCGTCACTGAGCGTAGCGGCGGGATCGTAGTATTTGGCGGCGCTACGGCTCAGAAGGGTCTCAATGACCGCGTTCGTCGGGATGGAACTTGCGCTTGCGTCCGTGGGCCGGGGGGTGGCGGCGTCTCCGCTCTGTCCGGCGTATGCGTGGCTCCTTGCGGCGGCGCCGATGGCAGGATCGGCGGTGACTGTGGCGAGGCAATTCATTTGGGGGCTCCTTCATCAGGTGATTACGGAGCCCAGTTTACGGATAGTCATGCAAACTTCGAGACTTTATAAGATCAATATAGCGCTCGAAAGGATCAATCTGACGTCTGCAGGTTGCGAGCCGCGCCCGATTGCTTGTCATCATGCGCCAGTCGGCGCCAGTCGCCCGGCGTCATCCCCATCCTTTCTGTAAACACGCGCCGGAATGCGGAAACGGACTGATAGCCAACTGCCTCGGCCACGGCCTCGGTGCTGATCGCCGGTTTCTTCAGCTCATTGGCTGCCAGACTCATGCGGAGATCGGTCAACAGATCGAGGGCGGAGCGACCCAGCCTGTCTTGAAAATGCCGCATGAACGTAGCGCGCGACATGCCGCACAAGTCCGCTAGATCAGGAAGCTTCCAAGAGCTCGTCGGATCGGCGAACATCGCTGCAATTGCCGGCGCCAGCCGCGGAATGCCCGGCTAGTGCCAACAAACCTTCCTGTGAGCTGCCTCCTTCGCTCGCCGCGCGCATCACCAGTGCGAACAGGACCGAAGAAAGCGCGTTGAGAACAGCTCGTCCTCCAGCTCTATCACCGGCGGACTCCATTCGCATCAGACTCACCAGACTTGCGAGTTCGTTGGAGGCGGCGCCGTTTCCGTCCCCTCCTCCACGGCCGTTCATTGCCTGGGTTACAAGAGTCGCGGGCATGTAGTTCCGGATCAACCGGTCATGGGGCGGCGTGATGAAAAATCGCCCGCACATCAAATCGAGTTGCTCACCCTCACCGTCGTTCTCGCTCAGCGTCCATCCGGCAGACCCCACGCGTTCCTGGGTACGTATGGGCTTTTGTCCGCTACCGTCGTGCAACACATGTTTCGCACCGTGGGGCAGCAGCACGACGTCTCCTTTCACCAGCTCTCGGGTTGTTCGCGTCTCCGGATCCTCGATAATGGCGCGGCCCTGGACAATTACGTGGTAAGGAATTTCGTTCGGTGCCGCCTGCTCCCAGACAAACCGCCAGGGAGCACCATAGACGCAGCGAACCTCGAGCTGGCCGGTTACGGTAACGATCTGCAGGAGGTGGCTTAGCCAGTCGCTCTTCGACATAAGATCTCTAGAGTTTGAACATCTTGAGCATTCTATCATAGCCGCGCCCGTTTCAAGCTCGCATGAACCACAGAGATCACCGGCGCGCGAACTTTCGAACTCGCCTTTTCCAGAAGCCCCGAGCCCCGATGCGTCGCCAAGAGGCGCCGGCCTTACGAGCGACCTTGCCGTCGTCATGCCTTGTCTCCTGCCGGTGCGGACGTGGTCACCAATGAGTCGGCGTCGCCACGTCCACCAAGGGGCGGGCGCAGGGACCTGACCCGCGCTGCAACCCAATCCGCCGTCAGGCGGTTGATGACGTAGAAGCTCGGCGTGAAGATCAGCCCGAAGACGGTCACGCCGATCATCCCGAAGAACACCGCGACGCCGAGCGCCTTGCGCATCTCCGATCCGGGGCCTTCCGAGATAATGAGCGGAAGCACGCCCAGAATGAACGCGATCGACGTCATCAGGATCGGACGGAGACGCTGATGGGCCGCTCGGGTCGCAGCTTCCCAATGCGTCAAACCCTCGGCTTCCCCCTGTCTCGCGAACTCGACGATAAGGATTGCGTTCTTGGCTGCCAGTCCGATCAACACCACCAAGCCGATCTGGCTCAGGATATTGTTGTCCATTCCGAGCAGGTTGATGCCAAGGATGGCAGCGAGGAGACACATTGGCACGATGAGTATCACCGCCAAGGGTAGCACCACGCTCTCATACTGGGCGGACAAGAGCAGGAAGACGAAGAGCACTGCCAACCCAAAGACGTAGATCCCCGTATTCCCCGTTTGCTTCTGCTGGTAGGAGAGCTCGGTCCACTCGACGCCCATGCCTTTCGGCAGAACGCGCTCGGCTATCTCCTCCATCGCTTGCAGCGCCTGGCCGGACGAATATCCGAGAGCGACATCGCCCTGTATCTCCGCGGCGGCATACATATTGTAGCGCACGACGCGATACGGGCCGGATTGCTTTTGAACATCGGCGATGGCGCCCAGCGGAACCATCTTTCCAGTTTCTGAGCGCGTCCGGAGTTGAAGGACGTCGGCGGCCGATTGCCGGTACGATGTATCCGCCTGAGCGATCACCTGCCACGTACGGCCGAGATAGTTGAAGTCGTTTATGTAAGTCGAGCCCAGATAGGTGCCGAGCGTCGAGAATATGCGATCCACGGGAACGCCAATCTGTTCCGCCTTCTCCCGATCAATCGTTACATGGAGACGCGGCGTCGCGGTGTTGTAGGTGGTAAAGACGCCCCTTAACGCGGGATGCCTGTTCGCTTCGGCGATCACATCCTGCGCGGCCTTTTCCAGCGCCGCGTAGCCGAGACCCGTGCGATCCTCGATTTCCATCTTGAACCCGCCGGTAGTGCCGATACTCCGGACCGGTGGCGGGGCGATCACGATGACGTTAGCGCCTGTTATCTTCGAGAAGGCCTCGCGGAGCTTGTCCGCCACCTCATCGACCGTCGCGTCGCGTTCAGCCTGCGGCTTCAGGAAGACTGGAATGAGCGCCGCGTTCGAAGCGTTGGTAAAGGTCGCGCCGTCGAAGCCGGCGAAGGTCAATGAATGATCAATTTCGGGAAGGGATGCTGCAGCCGCCTGAACCTGCCGGGCGATTTCGGTCGTCCGCGCAAGGGACGATCCTGGAGGAAGCTGGAGGGCGTTGAGCAGCATGTCCTGGTCCTGCGACGGAACAAATCCTTGCGGCGTGACATAGAAACGCCAACCGGTGACGATGATGAGCAAGCCATAGATGACCGCTAGCATTACGAGGCGCCTGACGAGCTTGCCAGTTAATCGGCCGTAGTGCACCGAGAGACCGTCGAACAGATGGTTGAACCATCTGGCGAACCGGCCTGGCGAGCCGAGGATGCCTGGCCTGGCCTTCGATCTTTTGTCGGCCGGTTTGAGCAGCAACGCGGCCAGTGCCGGCGACAGCGTTAGCGAGATGAAGGCGGACACCATCGTGGCCGAGACGATCGTCAGCGCGAACTGCTTGTAGAACTCGCCCGAGAGGCCCGGAATGAAGGCCGTCGGCAGGAAGACACCGCAGAGCACGAGGGCGATTGCGACCAGCGCGCCGGACACCTCCGTCATCGTCTTGTGAGCCGCTTCCTTCGGCGAGAGATTCTCCTCGACGATGAGCCGTTCGATGTTCTCGACCACGACGATTGCGTCATCGACAACAATACCGATCGCCAGCACCATCCCGAAGAGCGACAGGCTATTCAGTGAGAAGTCAAACGCGGCCATCGTGGCGAAGCTGCCGGTCAGCGAGATCGGGATGGCAAGCAACGGCACGATCGCGGCCCGCCAACTCTGCAGGAAGAGCAACACGATCGACGAGACGAGAAGAAGCGCGATGAAAAGGGTGTGCTTCACCTCCTCGATCGAGGCCGACACAAACTTGAGCGGGTCGTCGGCGACTGCATATGACATCCCCGGCGGGAACTCTTTCGACAGCTCGGCCACGAGTGCCTTAGCTCTGTCCGCGGTCGCCAGCGCGTTCGTTCCGGGTTGTTGCTGCAGGACCAGACCGATCGCGTTGCGGTCGTCGAAGAATGCATTCGTCGAATAGTCCTGGGCGCCCAGCTTGACCGTCGCGACGTCGCGCAACCGTGTCAGCCTGCCACCTTCATGCCGCTTGACAATGATGTTGCCGAACTGCTCCGGGGTGGCAAGGCGCCCTTCGGTATCCACACCGAGCTGATAGGCATTGGCCTTCAGGCCGAAAGGCGGCTGGCCGATGATGCCGGCTGCGACCTGGGCATTCTGGCCGCGAATGGCCGTAATGATCTCTTCGACTGTCAAATTCCTCGCCGCTGCCTGATCCGGGTCGATCCAGATCCGCATCGCGTAGTCGCGCCCGCCAAATCGCACCGTATCGCCAACGCCGGGAACCCGCTTGATACGATCGTTGATTTGCAGCGTCACGTAGTTCGAGATGAAGTCCGTATCGAGTGAGTTGTCCGGCGAGTAAAACGCAAAACCCACGAGCGTGTCTGGGGATATCTTACGTACGGTGACCCCGATCTGCCTGGTCTGATCGGGCAATCGCGGAAGCGCCTCGTCGACCCTATTCTGGACGAGGACCTGCGCTTCGTTGACGTCGGTGCCGAGCGCGAACGTGATGGTGATCGTCACCGAGCCTTCGCCGACCGAAGAGGTCGACATGTAGAGCATGTTCTCGACGCCGTTGATTTGCTGTTCGAGTGGAACAGCTACGGTCGAAGCCATCGTCTCCGCCGTCGCGCCGGGAAACCGTGCGCTGACGAGGATCGTCGGCGGCGCGACCTCCGGGTACTGACCGACCGGCAACCACGGATAGGCCACCAAACCAGCCACGGTGATGAGAATCGCGAGCACAGCCGCGAAAATTGGACGCTCGATGAAAAAGTGCGGAAAGCGCATGGTCGTTCCTCAAGGTTATTCGGTGACGGTCGCGGCGGAAGGTTCCGGCTCGGCGACCGCTGGTGTCGCTGGGCCCCCGTCGGCGTTGCGCGGCTCGATCGCTGTGCGGCGCGGGACAACTTTCATCCCCGGTTGGAGCTGGGTAATGTGGTCGAGGATAACGAGATCGGTGGGAGCAAGACCGCTCTTTACTGCCCGCAGTCCAAGAACCTCCGGACCGGTCTCTACCGTGCGCTTCGTGACGGTGCCGTCACGCGCGAGGACGAAGACCTCCTTCAGCGACTGTCTGGTGATGATCGCTTCGTCGGGTATGAGCATGGCGCTATAGCTGCCGGACCCGAGAAGGCGGGCTCGCCCGAACATTCCAGGGGTCAGAAAATGATCGTGATTGTCGACGACAGCGTGAGCCTCGATCGTTCCCGATTCGATGTCGACGGCGTTGTCGACGAACACCATCTTCCCGTGATGTGAGAAAGTGGTTTCGTCGGAGAGCCTTATATCAATCGGGTTTTCGAAGTCCCTCGAGAGTTGGCGTTGCCCCTGTTGTGCCTGCCGGAGATACTTCAGATAGAAGCTCTCGGCTCCATCGAAGACAAACCAGATCGGGTCGAGTGATACGATTGTCGTGAGCAGTGTGCTCCCCGCCTCGACATGGTCACCGATCGAGACGCGACGGTTTGAAACGCGTCCGGTTATTGGGGCTCGAACCGTCGTCCAATCGTAGTTCAGTTCGGCAGCTTCCAATGCCGCTTTCGCAGCATTGAGCTCGGCGGTCGACGTACGAAGACGCGTCTGATCGGCCTCCAGCTTTTCCCTGCTGACGGTACTCGTGGCTGCGAGTGCCGCCGAACGCGCCTCTGTCGAGATTGCGTTCTCACGGGTCGCCGCGGCGCTCTCCACCGCTGCCCGCGACCGATCGAGCACGGCCTTGTAAGGGCGCGGATCGATGATGAAGAGCGGTTCGCCTTCTTTAACATCCTGTCCGTCGCGGAACAGGATCTGGGTGACCTGCCCAGAAACTCGCGCGCGCAGCTCGACCGACTGCGGAGCTTTGAAGTGTCCGATATAATCGTCCCAATCGACGACGTTTCTCGACAGTGGATTTGCGACGGACACTTGCGGCGACGGCGGTGGCGGCGGCTCCTCTTGGGAGCAGGCACTGACCATTAACAGCAAAGCAACGACGGCTGGAATACGAAGCATAGTTATCCCCTTCAGCGAGCGCTTCGAACGCGCCGCCACATAAGTTTACGGTCGACGATGAAAACTTCGAGACCGGAAGGGCTCAATTAGATGCCCAAAAGGATCAATGAGACATGTGTAAAGCCTCGGACCATGGCGCTTTGTCATTGACGTCTAGGACAAAGACAGCGAGTAGCTTTGCCGGCTCGGTCTTGCTCGCGTTGCGGCTGATCGAGTGGGTCGCGCCCGGCGGTTCCGACCAGCTCTCACCTGCCCGATAGATTCGCGTCTCGCCGTCATTCACCTTCGACTCGATCGCGCCTGAGATCACATAGGCGTAGATGAAAGCCGACTTCGCATGCGTGGGGGGTACAGAGGCTGCGCCGGGTGCGTAACCGACTTCCACGGCGATCAGCGACTCGCCGGGGATATTGGGAATGGCCGCCTCGAAGTTGTCCGTGATGGTTTGCCCGTCGCCGTCACTGGCCGAGACGGGGCCGGCGATCGAGGTGGCGAGGAGCGTGCACGCGGCGGAAATGACGGTTCGGAACTTCACGAGTTTTCTCACACTGAGTATCAGTTGATCTTTGTTCTTTATGCCGCCGTCCCTTGCACCGCTGCACCGCTGGAGGCCCAAAGTCACGGTTGATGTCGGCCCACTTCGGCAAGGCCGACCTCCCGGGCGTGCACCGATGACCCGATGGGTTTGACGTCATACTTTTGATGGTAGGCGTCCCTGATCTCGTCCTGGCCGCGAGGAGGGCGAGCAAAGATATGGGCCGGCAACAGCAGCGGGCTGATCGAAGTGGTTTCGATTTTGACTACGTGATCGACAGGGTACTCGGGGCCGTTCGTCGCCCGAACCCGGTTGGCGATCATCAGATAGCTCATCATTTTTCGGAGGCCTTTGCAGACGCGCCAACATAGGAAGCACGCGTGAAGTTCGTCGTGCTTGTAACGGCTATAACGTAATGAACCTGCTGGAGCTCCACTCGATGCTCACCTTCACTATTGCTTTCGCTAATCGAGCACGAGTGATGTCGACGCCGCATCACCCTCGACGCGGAAGCGCGAAATCTGAAAAGCGCCTTGGCACAGGTGCCACCGCGATGAAACCCGCGTCGGACGTCCGTGGACGGGCGGACACGCATTCCGGACGCCGGAGCTGCTCAGCGCCGATGACGCAGAACTCGTTTGCAGCGGAAAAAGGCTCGGCGGAGTTGGAAACGCATCGCGTCCCGATCACCTCGACAGCTTCAATTAGTTTTAACTAGGCTTTCAGAAAAGCAGGCGCAATTCAGATTCCGGAATGTGCTTTCAAATTTCCAGAAGTTCGCGGTCGGGCTACAGCGGCCGCGGCATCCCAGTCGCTAAGGTACCCTCAAAAAAGGCCCTGCCTTAGCAGGGCAGTCTTCATCAGCATTCAGGGATCGCGCAACCGATCCCGATGCAGAAAAAGAGCAAGGAAGCCGCATTGTTCCGGTCCGCTCATTGATAATTCCGCCGGTTCGTCTGGACGACCAAACGGCCGGCTATGGCTCGCTGCTGGAAAAGCAGGATCAGTATCGTATCCATAGCCCAGCTTCTCTGGCGCCGGCTCTCCGACCAGCGGCTCAATGCCATGGCGACAAGTGTCAATTTCATCGTCTGTATAGGAAAGTAGTTCGAAAAGAGACATGAGAGCGCTCCTCCGTTTGGGGCAAGAGCAGATTGTCTCTTAAGCAGCCGGAACCCGGTGGTATACCTCGGCCGATAAAGGAAGGGTACGCTCGAAAGCGGCTCGCGGCAAAAGAATTCGCCCGTCGGTCTGCTAACGTACGGGCGGCCCGATAATACGGAACACCGGTTCGTCCCCGGAGTTATCGCGCCATGAACAAGATGATTTCGGAGGATGATATCGCAGCGGCTGCCGCGGAAGCAAAGATCGAATCCGGACTTGTGTATGTTCCAGGTCTCCAAACCGGAATCACGCGCAAGCAAGGGAAAAGGGGCTTCCTCTACCATATGCCCGACGGGCGGCGGATTACAGACGCCGCCGAAATCAGGCGTTTGAACGCATTGGCAATTCCGCCAGCTTACACCGATGTCGTCATCTCCACGAACCCGTACTCTCACCTCCAGGCAATCGGCACTGACGACCGCGGGCGGCGGCAATACCGCTACCATGCCGACTGGCACGAGGAGCGGGGGCGCGCCAAATTCGAGCGCCTCGCCGACTTTGCTGACCGCCTCCCGGAACTACGGGAAAAGGTGGACATGGACCTCGGTTCACGCGGCCTCAACATGGACAAGGCCCTCGCGACGGTAGTGTGGATGCTCGACAACCTCTATATTCGAATTGGAAACACCGCTTACGCGGAAGCAAACAAGTCATACGGCCTGACGACCTTGCGAACCCGCCACGTTAAGGTCGAGGGCGGAAGAGTGAAGTTTCGCTTCAAGGGCAAGTCCGGGAAGGAGTGGAACCTGGCCCATAGCGATCGTCGGATCGCCAATGTCGTGCGCAAGCTGCAGGAACTGCCAGGCCAGCATCTATTTCAGTACGTCGGCAGCGATGGCGAATATCGACAGATCTCGTCCAATGACGTGAACTCCTATATTCGTGAGGTAACCGGACAGGACTTCAGCTCGCGCCAGTTCCGGACCTGGGGTGCGACATGCATGGCTGTCGAGGCGCTCGCATCGCTGGAAGCGGCGACTACTGACCGGGCACTCGCCCGCCAGTTCAACGAGGCGATCGACCGGGTCGCCGCGAAACTTCTGAACACTCGCTCGGTCTGCCGCTCCTCATATATTCACCCGGCGGTGTTCGAAGACTTCCGCGCTGGCACGCTCGGTGACATCCTCAAGATCAAGACAGAAAGCGCGAGGCTTCTTCGATGGATGGACCAGGAGGAGATCCGTGTTCTTCGCTGGCTGAAGAAACGGGGGACGGTTGTTGAACTCGCGGCGTCCAACATGAAGTAGATGAGCTATTGAACACCGCGAACCTCCAGCTAGAAGACTGGTTATGGCCGTGGGAGGGACATGGTTCGGCGGGCGGCAACAACCATCATTGGCGCTATGATCGGCCGTGTCATGTGGCACCCCAACAAAGTGCGCGAGTCGCACCGCCGGTTCTTTGGGATGGAATGGCTATGGGAGTTCCCCATCGCCATCGGCATGGCCTTCATCGGGGATGGGCTAGCGCGAACCCCGGTGATCGGTCATCAGTTCGTCAAGGCGACATTTTATCGATGGCGTCGGACCGATGCAGACATATTTTGCAAGCAAGTCCGATCCCTTGACCGAGTACTGCTTTGTCAAAGCCCCATAGCTCTGGCGACGATCCATGTAGGAACCCCGGCTGTTACGGCTGATGCCAGCACTATCGAAACGACCTTAATCGCATATGCTCGACGCTCGCGGGCGTCATCCCACTCGTATCCCATACACCACCCCTCAAACCTTATTCTCAACTGAACCACTGGAGTGGGGGACGAGTCGAGTAACGTTTCGGCGAAGTCGTTAACGGTCAATTATTTCGCGCGCCCCCAAAGGACATCCAGGATTTAGCTGCTCAAATCTTCGCGCGGTGCTTCGCCGCTTTGCAAAGGCGGTGACCCGGCATAAGGTCTGGGGCCTTGCCGGGTTTTCCTTTTGCCGCATTAGCGCAGCACGTCAACGAATGGTTCCGGGAACCCCATTGCAGCTACACGACCCGCCTATAGGCCCGGAAGATACTGAGCATGTGCCGGATGTGGTTACACACTGCCCACCCCTTGGATTGGCCGGCACCTTGATGCCAGGCAGCGACGCACAATCCAAGGAAGGATCAGTTGGGATGACCGGTGTGTTATTCGCTATGTCCAACCAAAGTTGAGGAGGGCAGTTTTTCCCACCATCCAGTGCTTTGCCATTATGGCTCTGGCATATCTGGAAACCCAACTGGATATAACCGATTGAGCCGCAAGTCTTCCCCTTCACAATGCTGTCACGTGCGCCGGCTGCGACACCTGGGTCTGTAAAGCACCACGGTAGTCCGCTAGTTATCTCATTGGGATCGCAGGCTTGCGCGTAAGCATTATGTCCAAAAGCGCATATCGACAGAAATAACAGTACTGCTGATGTAATTTTCATATTCCACCCCCGTTAGACGGGCGAAATATACGCACAAAGTTGCAATCGTCACTAGAGAATATTGTGCATTTGCCGCGTTCGAATTGCCGGGGCTTAGCGGCCGGACACTGACACCCGTACCATCTGGAGCCTCATATGTACGGAGTCGACGCGCGGAGGGGGAGGCCCGGCTTTAGGGTCTGGGGTCCCGCCGGGTCTCCCTGGTGCCGCGCTGGAGTCCACGAGGCCCTACAAGTTGATCGCGACATGTCGCTCGCGCAATAGCAATGAACCCGCAGGGACAACCGTCGGTTAACCTCAAGCGGACGCGTCTCTGTCCGACCCATCATCATATTTTTGGAGCTCAAGAATGCAGGTCATCGACCCCGCAAACGAATTCGCACGTTCTCTCGCCAAGGTGCTTATCATCGATGTGCTTTTCCAGCCCACATGGGTGCCCAAACCGAGCTGCAGGGCTTCGGCTTTTGACACGATAAAGCCAGAGCCGTGTAACTTCACCCCAGGAGAGCACACGCCCTCGTTCGACTTGAGAGAAACGACCGCCGTAACATTCACTCCAGTTGTTAAATCAAGATGTATTTGTCCGCGCTTCTACGGATTCATCGCGTGCCGCGAACCGCTGGTTTTCGCCGGCGTGACATACCAGCCGCTCGGTCTCCTCGAGGTCTCGGATATCGGCGGCGGCACTGGCACGGCTGCGGATGGCGGATTTACGCTGACGCTGGCAGAGAGTCCGTCTGACGGTCTGACGCCGGAAATTCTGACCGAGATCGAAACGGAAGATTATCGCGATAGGCCGGTCGTCGTTTACGACGCTCACTTTCATCCGGACACCGGCGAACCGTTGCAGGTGGAGCCTGTGGCGCGCGGCTATCTCGACGTCATCGAGCACAATGCAGACGACGAGCGCGGCTACTATCTCACGGCGCGCTGTGAAGGCCGCCAGTTGGATTATTGCCGCGTGAATGGACGCAAGCGCACCGTTGCCGACCAGCAAAGGCGCGATCCCGGCGACTGCTTCTTCGAGCAATGCCGCCACGGCTGGCCGTGTCGATGTCAACTGGGGCAGGGCAGTCGGCTCTGCGGTCAACACCGCAAAGAGTGCGGCTGCGGGCGCGGCGCGCGATAGGCTTTAAGGGGCTGTAGCTATTGTGGTCTGAATGCCAACGTTGCCGACAGCCACGATGGCAAAAATAGATCGAGAGCATAAAAGTCGTCGAGATAGCTCAAGCCCAAATTTTCAAACTCACGCTGCAGGTTCATGGACGCCTCGCCACCTTTCAGCGGTCCATAAACGGCAATGTAATCGTCCTCTCCAGTAAGCTCCAATAGGCGGGTGAGTTGCTGAAACCCTTCGAAATCGATCGCTTTGTCAGCTAACGCGGCCTTCCGAACGACAATGCAAAAGCCGCTATGCGCTATTCTGTGCATCAGTGATCCCCCTGCCGCTGACAACCTGCCGCACGGCATTTGTTTTTCAAGGGATTGTACGGAACCGAACTCAGGCACGGCTCGAGGAATTGGTTTCAAGGGGCGTTCAGAACTGCCTCGATCGCCTCAGAGAGATTGTCGAAGCGGCGGAGAATGTCACGGTACTCTTCTTCAAGCCGCCAGAGAAATCTGAGCTCCCGTTGATCGGGCTCGGGCGCCATAGCCCTAATGACGATGTCGCTCTGTATGTCCGAAAGCTGTTCTTGGTAATCCTTGAGGGCTTCCGCGATGCGCTCTCTGTGCTTCGACAAGACTGAATTCATTTCATCATGCCCTTGTTGGGCGAAACTTAGGATCAATGGCTCCACATGACCAGACTCCCCGGCTGGGAAAAAGCGCCTCAATGCCGTCATCGCACGCCACCAGTGCTTTGCCTGCGCAGTACGGCGTCTCCGACTGCTACCTTATCGCAGATGATGTCGTTGAA
This sequence comes from Rhizobium sp. SVR5-9E, assembly GCF_056755095.1. NCBI lineage: Bacteria > Pseudomonadati > Pseudomonadota > Alphaproteobacteria > Hyphomicrobiales > Rhizobiaceae > Rhizobium > Rhizobium sp. SVR5-9E. The sequence goes on from NZ_JBNDHS010000011.1 coordinate 61,530, forward strand.
GCGATAACCGGTGAACGGATGTATCCAGATGCCATCGGCTACAAGAACCGAGACGAGGGCCGCCAAGAAGCTTCGCCAGCACGGTTTTGCCAAGGTCAAAGAGGCGTTTGCCGCCAAGCTCCCTGAGATACCTGTCGCGCTGGCGCAGCGCGGCGATGTCGGCGTCATTAATCGCGATGGCGTCCTCTCCGGCGGCGTCTTCACGGCCATCGGTTTCATGGCGCGCGGCCTCCAGACTATCGAATTCCTCCCGTCTTCCGCCGTGGCTCATGCATTCAAGGTGACCTAATGCCCTTTCTTGCACCTGTCGTCGGCGCAATAGGCACCTTCTTTGGTTCCATCGGCATCATTGGTCGTGCAATCATCGGCCTCAATCTGCTGATCGGTAAGCTCACTGAGAAAAAGCAAAAGAAGCAGCCAGGCGGCACGCAGTTCGAACGCGACTATGGTGAGAACGTCAGCCGGAAGGTCGTCTGCGGTCTCGTCGGGATCGCTGGCCATGACTGCTACGTCAACACCTATGGCAGCTCCAATAAGAACCTGGAGCAGATTTAAGCATTCTCCGATTCCCTTGCGATGGCTTGTCCAAGATTTGGGCCGGCGGCAAGCAGCTTTCGTTAAGCATCACGTCATCTGATGCCGTGAAGACAGCCTACTCCGTGGCCAGCGGGGACTACGCCCGGCGCGTGTCGTTCGTGTTCTACAATGGCACGCAGACGGCTACGGATGCGGGGCTGGTGTCACACTCGAATCCGCTGGGGCGCTGGACGACAGACCATATCGGTACTGGCATCTGCTACATTATCGTGTGGATGACGTATGACCAGGCGAAGCTCAACAGTTTCCCTGACTTCTTCTTCGAGCTCCGCGGCGCAGGCCTTTACGACCCCCGCAAGGAGTCGCCCGTCGGCGGTGTCGGTACTCATCGCTGGGACGACTATTCGACCTACGAGTTCTCCGAAATCCAATCGTGCAGGAGTACAATTACCGCCGCGGGTTTCCGCTGCCTTCACGGCGGCTAGCGCACCATCCACAGCCCGCATTGCGGTTCAGCTTGTGGAAGTCGATTCAATCACGATCAACACCGTCGCGGCCGGGACGATGCAGCCGCCATCGATCGCTGAATTTATCGCGGCGCTCACGCCGATTGCCTGGCCGTGACTAACCATGGCGAAGCCGTCGCAGCGGTCGGCGGGTTCCCGTTTACTCGCGGAACCATCCTTGCTACCAGACGTTCATCGGCATAGAAATGCTCCGGAGTCCCCAATGCGTGCCTTAGTCAAGCTGGTTCTAATCGGGTCGGTTATCAGTGGATCCTTGCTGGCTCCGACTATCGGGGCCACTCAAGATTTAGAGCTTCGTATAGGCCCTGGCGGCGTAGACGTTTATGACCAAGACAGGTATCGCTACGACCGCCAAGACCGCTATCGCTACCGGCAACGTGGCTGTGATCCAGACGACGCGCTGGACATTGCCCGTGATCAAGGCGTTCGCCGCGCGCATATTGCCGGGGTGTCTTCCCGCAAAATTGTGGTGGACGGTTTTAAGCGCCGAAGGCCCTGTGCGAATGGAATTCGGCAATCGGCGAGGATGCCCCCTAATTAGAGGCGACTACGAATACTAGGACCATCGAAACCTGCAGCGGCAGCCACCGGTGTAGGTCTGAGGTCAGCGGCTTCGTTAGCTTGCGCAGGGATCGTTCGAGCTCATCTCGATAAGCTCAATGGCCAAGGAAATCGGCGGCTCGTCGCCGCTTAGTTCCCTTCGCACTCGCATCAATAAGGCTCCCTAACGGGCCTTTTTTCTACCAATCGCATGACGCAATCAAACGTTAGCGCGTCGGAGACCCGGCTTGGGTCTGGGGTCCCCGCCGAGTCTCCGGGTGCCGCGCTGGGGTTCGCGAGCCCCGGCAAGTTGATAGGCGCGTGTCGATCGCGCAATAGCAATGAACCGGCAAGGATAGCGGCCGGTTAAAATCCACCGGACGAATCTCTGTCCGACACATCATGATATTTTTGACGATCAAATGGACGTGCGAAGTTCTTCGCGACGGTGCTTGAGGGTGGAGACCCGGCATAGGATCTGGGGTCCTGCCGGGTCTCCTTTGCCGCACTGGGGGTGCGGGCCTTCTTGCGTTGCGACAACTGCAACTATTGCCGCGAGGCGTCCTTACCAGAAGCACACCTCTCTGGAACTACCCGATTTTTAACGGTCTTATGTCGCGCGGCGACAGTGCGGCGCGGCAACTTGAGGCTCGCGCTTATTCGGCCGTCGCAATGAATGTCTAAGGGTAACCGGCGATCGATATCCGCCACGGCCGTTTCGATCCGAGACTTAGGTCAAGGCGAGAACCGGTGCAGAGATGATTGCCAGGGCATTGATCGAGGCTGCTGCTAGTTTAATTCTGCGGATACGCCGGGTACGCACACCTGTCCAGTCATAGACCATATCGAAGATCCTCATGATCATCGGGCACAAGCGGGAATCGCCTTCCAGCATTGTGCTCACGCTAAGTCACTGTTGCAAGTAGGCCCGCCTATCGCGCGCGTAACTTGCCTGAACCTTTCGAAACAATCTGGAGCTCAACAATGCAGGTCCTCGACCCCGCAGACGAATTCGCTCTCTCTCTCGCCAAGGTGCTTATCATCGAAGGCGGCTATTCCAACAATCCAAAGGATCCCGGCGGCGCGACGATGAAAGGCGTGACGCAGCGTGTCTATAACGAATACCGCCGCTCGCATGGCCCGCCGATCGTGCCCATAAAGAACATCAGCAATTCGGAGTTGGAGGCAATCTACCGCAAGAAGTACTGGGATGAGATCAAGGGCGACAAGGTGGCGCCTGGCGTCTCCTGCGTCGTCTTTGATGGTCGGTTCACTCCGGCGTTGCGCAGTCCGTCAAATGGGTGCAACGCGCGCTTCAGGCGAGGGGGCTGTATCAGGGCCTTATCGACGGCATTCTCGGGCAGGGGGACGCTCTGGCCCTCGGCGGCGTCAAAGACAACGACAACCTGATTCCGCGCGTATTGCTGCAGTTGCCTTGCTTGGAGCTGTGCTCAACCAGTCCGAGATCCTGATCCTTTGCGATCCATGTTCGGCAATCCGCATGATCTTGTCGGGCGATTGGCACGGCACTACGGAGAGCCAGTACGACCAGGGCTCGCCCAAACGTGTCAGAAAAGGCGAGCCCTGTCGCTGACCACGGCGGTGGGCTGTTGGACCTTATCGCTTGCGTGGTCGGGCGCTGTGGGTTGGCGCATCAGCGTCTATAGTCAGGTAGGCCGAGAAGACAGCTCGTCAATGATTAATTGGCCGAGTAGCAGCCGGAGCCGGTGACCAATCAGCTCGAAGGTACCGGTCCGCTGTTGGAAGTCGGCAAACCGGCAGGGCCGCCTAACCAACCGAACAGCCATGCAAGCAGAAAAGCCAATGCGACAGCTAGCGCTACCAATATCCACACCCGAGGTGTGCCCCGGTGGCTTACCGGAATATCGATCAGGATCACTCATTAAGCACTCCCGACGTGTTCGGGACGGTGGCCGCGCGGCACCAGGATGAGAGCTGCCAATCCGCACGCGCTGGGGCTAAGAACCAAAGGGCTCGTCCAAAAGGTTCAAAAATGTCGAGCTCCTCGTCTTATGGCGGCCGCGGGTATGGGTAACGTGGCCGTCACGGCTGTGCTTGGGGGCTACTGCGCTTAAAACTAAACCTCCAGGGAGCCTGTTGGTCAATAATGAATAAGGGCTAGGATCGAAGGGCCCGCCCCTACGGAAAAGCGAGCCCTTGCCGCGCCTCTTGTATCCCCGAGCCATTCAGCGCGGGATTGACCACGCGGCACCCGGAGAGGGGTGTCATCCGGGTTGAACAGAAGAACTGCCGCGCACCCCAGGCGTGCCAAACAAGGCAGGTTCCGCAATGTTCCAAAAGAAGCCCTGCCGAAGCGGGACAGGTCACGGGGAAAACGGTGACCGCGCGGTACCAGGATGAGAGTTGCAGTCTGACATCGCTGGCGACTGAGGTAAGGAAGTCTACCACGCGGCCGTCATACTAACGCTCGGGATAGGCCATCGTTCCGGTCCGGAGCATACGGACAAAAAGAGATCCCGCTGGTGGTGGTGGAGAGCGGTTGCAGGGTCAGATCGCCATTATGGTTGCTGATGGAAAGCCAGAAACAGTATCGCATCCATAGCCCAGCTTCTCTGGCGGCGGCAATAAAAGCGGCTCGTGCAGCCTCGCGCGTCGTTCGATTGTCGAGCGCCGCTAGACAAACATTTTGTGCACGGAAGAAAGCCGGACCGAATGTGGACCACCGGGTTGTAAGCAATGTCAAGGCTGCCCGTGTTCCTGTGATTACCTCGCACCGCGCACCGGGCCGCAGTTGCAATTCAACACTGGTGGCCCAGTGACCGTCGTCCATAACCTACCTCTTAAAGATGATGAGCGGTTAACAACGGCGGCGCTGTTCGGAAGTTCCCACTGGCGGACGATCAAGAAAAAGCCCCGCCGTAGCGGGGCAATCTGATCCAGAGGACCGCGCAGCCTTCCATAGGGCGGAGAAGGGTCAAAGCAGTACCCACGCCACGCGATCCCACCAGCTCGAACACTGAAAGCATTTACAAGGTTCCGGTGCGATAGCGTACGGCTCAGATGAGGCCGAACAACACCGCCAAGCTCCCGATAACGCCCGCAATCGCTGCGAGCATGGCGAGCCCCATCACCGGCCATATCCACCAGTCAGGCCCGCGCGGCTCTCCCTGATCTTCCGGCATCATCCCGTCGCTCCTCCATGCCTCGGCAGCCCGCGATAGTTCAGCGGCTGATGCTTTCGGCAATACCAGAGGGTAATGGCGCTGCTCTCCTCAAATCCATAGCATCCCTCATTCCGTGCAGCGGATGCCATTGGCGTCCTCATGGTCGCAATCGTGCTCGACGTGGACGTTGGCGCCTGGTGCGCTCGTGTGTCCCTCAATCGACATCCTGGCCTCCTCGCATCTCGTTGTGCCTCATTGGCCGACAATAATAGTCCTAGACCATACGCGAGGCTTCCCGGGCCGTGGGACAGAACCCCTGGTGCGATAGCAGCCTCTCCCGGACGTTCGGCCCCAGACCGCTCCATTGCCATTGCCCACGCTTCGGCCCGGCATCCTCCAGACGAATGCGGCCGATCGTCACTTTCCCATCCCGACCGATGAAATCCTGCAATGGCTTGCCATCGAGAGCGGTCTCTCCGGGCCAGGTTTCCTGCCATCGATACAGCGGCTTATATTTCATGTTCCGTTGGTTGATGCACTCAGGATCTGACAAGGCGTGTGTGCAAAGCCTTTTCGGGAAAGCTCCCACGGCGCTGGATAATTTCAGATCAGTGTCGGCTCGGGATCGGGATCAATCTCTTCGATGATTTCAGGTGTGTCGTTCTTCGGTGATCCGACCTTCCTATCGATCGGCCACATCGTCGTCAACTCCGAGGGGAAGGGCTTCATTAGGTCATTCGGATCAGGTTCGGGAGAGAGCCAGCGGTCATAGTCCACGGGATGCAGAATGACCGGCATTCGATCGTGGATCGCCGCCATCATCTCGTTCGCCGGGCAGGTGACGATGGCGAAGGACCGGAAGACTGCCGCGCGGCCGTAGCGATAACCAATCGGACCAGCAAGCGTTCCAGTCTGCTAGCGTACCGAGAAAAAGGACCGGCGGCAGCTTGGCTAACCAGGTGGAATCGCGCGGCTTTCCGTATGAAGTAACGGAAAAGGGACCGGCAGAGATCGACCACGCGATCCCAATCGGTCCAACCCTCAAGAGGTAGCAATGTTCCGGTTCGGAGCAAAAAGAAGGCACTGCTGCTAAGGAGGGGACAGGGCCAGGTCCCAGCATTGCTGGCTGGACGCGCGGCTGGCAGGGCGTGCCATACCGCGCGATCCGCTGGGTTAACCCGAATCGTATCGATGATGTTCCATTGCGCCGGAAACTGATCCAGGACCGCGCGGCCTTCCAAGGGCAAGGAAGGGGCAAAACATTAAGCCTCGCCACGCGATCCCAAACGTTAAAACGATCAAAATGCTGCTAATGTTCCGCTTCGGCGTTGTACGTTAGGTTTCAGCCGACGGTTCGAGACAGCACAGAATTTGTTTGTCATTCGGTTGCAACGAGCGCCAGTTTGTTCAACTTTAACATTGCTGTGTTTTTGATTGCTTCATGACAACCACTCTGATTTGGACCTCGTTCATCGTATTCTTCGTGCTGGCGCTAGTCAGCCCATTTCTTCCGCTGTTCCTTATGTGGAGGTCGGCCGCTCTCTCGGCTCTCGCCTTCATATCGTTCCGATTGCTCCTTGGGCCTGTTCATTGGTCCGATCAGGACGCGGGCTACGCCATCGGAATTGCCTTTCTGACGTTGTTCATCTCGACTGTATTCGTCGCTTTGGCACTTCGGCTCTGCGTTGCTGCTTATTACGATTCGCTAAGAGCAGAAATCCTGCTCGGCGAGAACACGCGCTGGATCGACAGGGTCTTGCTTGCAGTCATAGGTGCTGTGGGAGGTCTTGCGTTGACGATCGGCATCGCCTCCCTCCTCGGCGGCAGCTCAGGCGGGCGCATGTTGGATTTGGGCATCGGCCTAACTGCCAGCACAGTTATCGTCTTTATGGCCGTCCACCGCGACAGTGGCCTCGCGATCCCGGTTACGGTTCTGGCTATCGTGCTTGCTACAATTTCGTTCGCCGGTTCTGAGCAAACCCGCCGTATCATTGAGGGGGCGGAGGCCCTGGCAGACAGCCACCCGTGGTGCCTCGTCGTGCCGAAATGGCGTTACCAAGAACCCGTGGTCTCTGATCTTGGTTTTTTCTCCCTCCCAAAGGAAGTCTCTTGCCGCACCTCGTCTTGTTCGTCCGCGATGGCAAAGAAACAAAGGCGCATTGGTCGGTCCGGCAGCAGCGCTTCGTAAACGGTGCAATAGCCATAGATGCGACCTGCAATTCTGCCGCAAACCATCAAAGATAGCCCCCGAGACGGACGCGCTCGCTTCAGATTGAGCGGCTAGACAGATGAAGCATCAGCCTCGCACAGTACGCCGCAGTTGATGCTGTGGACGGCTCCTCCGCCGGCATCGCGATGTGCCAAGATTGCGGCGTTGCTAGGAACCGCATGGGGGGAGCCATCCATGGAAGAGATTACCACGATTGGACTCGACATTGCTAAGTCGGTGTTCCAGGTGCACGCCATTTCCGCAACCGGCACGGTGGTCGTTCGCCGACCACTGAAGCGCCGTTATGTTGCTCAGTTCTTCGCGGGCCTTAAACCGTGCCTGATTGGCATGGAAGCCTGTGCGACTGCCCACCATTGGGGGCGAGAGCTGACGAAGCTCGGTCACGAGGTGCGGCTGATGCCGCCCCGCTATGTGAAGATGCGGTAATGGGCTAGGCGCCACGGTGCCTCGATCCAGGTGGTCGTCCCCCGCTAGGATGGAGAACGGGGTCTCGGCTTGAGCCGGCCCCAAGCATCACTGTGGAGGACGACCATGAGCTATTATGCCGGTTTGGACGTATCGTTGAAAGAGGTTGCTGTTTGCATTCTTGACGCGACTGGTCAGGTGATATGCGAGCAGAAGGTGGCGTCGGACCCCGATGCCTTGGCTGCCTTTTTTCGAGGTTTCGATTTCGAGGTGTCTCGGATTGGTCTGGAAGCAGGCCCGCTCTCGCAGTGGCTGTTTTCCGGTCTGACTGCCGTTGGATTCGATGTGGTGTTGCTGGAGACGCGGCATGTGAAGGCGGCTCTGTCTGCGATGACGGTGAAGACCGACCGCCGCGATGCCCTGGGTATTGCACACTTGCTGCGAATGGGGTGGTACCGTTCGGTTCATTGTAAGGGGCTTGCCTCGCAGGAGGTCCGCGCCTTGTTGACCGCTCGCAAACTTTTGCAGGGAAAGCTGATCGACATCGAGCTCGCGATACGGGGCATCCTTCGGGGGTTCGGATTAAAGATAGGGACCGTGCCCCGCCAGATGTTCGATTTGAGAGTCCGGGAACTCGTGGCCGAGCAGGACACATTGACGGCGATCGCCAATGCCATGCTGGCAGCCCGCACGCTGCTGATACGTGAGGTGGCCAAGCTTCATAAGGCGCTCTTGAGGATCGCACGAGAGGATGAAGTCACCGGACGACTGATGAGTGTACCAGGCGTAGGCGCGTTAACGGCCCTCACGTTCAAGACGGCGATTGATGATCCAAACCGGATAAAGCGATCTCGCGATGTTGGTCCGCTATTCGGGCTGACGCCGCGACGATATCAGTCAGGAGAGACGGATGTTGCCGGCGGCATATCCAAGGCTGGCGATATGATGGCGCGATCAGCACTGTTCGAGGCCGCAACCGTGCTCTTCTTTCGTCTTAAGCTACCGTCCAACTTGAAGGACTGGGCGCGAAACGTTGCCAAACGAAGGGGGACCAAGCGAGCAATCGTTGCCTTGGCACGCAAGCTCGCGATTCTGCTGCACGGAATCTGGCTCGACGGGACGACCTATCGAAATCCGATAGCGGCGTAGCGTGCGGACTGGGGGTGTGCTGGCGGAGGAACAAGCTTAGCAGCACGTGTTGCTGCTACCCGAGGTCCCGTCGCCGGGACGGTGGATGGGGTAAGCCGTACGTACGGATGTGGTTTGACCACGCTGTGAAGATGGGCTCCTCCATTCCTCTAACCACATCAAGTGGCAGCTGATCGGCTGACCACGGACGGAAGCAAGAAGCCGGCGGCGAGACAAATCGGGGGATTGACCAGGAGGCGCCCATTACGGAAGCCGTACGTGAAGCGCAACAAGAACGATGCGGCTGATACCGAAGCCATATGCGAAGCGGTGCTGCGACCGAACATGCGCTTTGTCCCGATCAAGACAGTGGACCAGCAGTCGATCCTGATGCTTCATCGTACCCGTATGCTGTTCATTCGCCAGCGCACGATGACGATCAATGCTGTTCGCGCCCATCTTGCCGAGTTCGGCATCGTCGCGGGCGTCGGGCGCAATGGGCTGCAGGCACTTCTTGATCTTATCCGTAAGGGCGAAAAGACTGAGATACCGGCAGAGGCGTACCTATGTCTCTCAGCACTGGCAGATCAAGTTGACTTGCTGAAGCAGCGCATATTGGACATGGATCGGCGGATTTTGAAATGGCATCGCGCCAATGATCTCAGCCGCAAGCTCGAAGCAATTCCAGGCGTTGGCCCCCTGGTGGCAACGGCGTTGGCGGCCAGCGTCCCCGATCCAACCGTCTTTCGCTCAGGTCGTGATCTGAGTGCCTGGATCGGGTTGGTACCCAAGCAAAACTCGAGCGGCGGCAAGGAGAAGCTTGGAGGCATCAGCAAGGCCGGAAACCGATACCTCCGGCAATTGTTGGTCGTCGGCGCGTTGGCGGTGATCAAGCGAGCGAAGCTATTGGGTCATAGTCGCCACCCCTGGCTCGTCAACCTCATGGAGCGCCGGTCCTCGAAGGTGGTGGCGGTAGCGCTCGCCAACAAGATGGCACGAGTTGCCTGGGCAATGATGAGCCGCAACGAACCCTATCGAATAACACCGGTCCTAGCCGGAGCCGGAAAACACGACGCTATGTCGTGAACGTCGTTGGTAAAGAGCAGGAGACTTATAACGCACCTATGCCAGTCGGCCCAAGGAAAGGGACAACCCACTACGCGCCAGGCGCTTCGAGCGCGAGCTATTGACCGGGACCCAATCCGCGGAGAGCATTATGGCCAGCGGCCCTGTTCTGCGCTGCATTCAAAGGCCGGACACATGGCAGCTCCGACCAGCAGCGTGCAAAAAGTCAAAAACCTCTTGCCAACCCGGAGCCGAAACGCCGTCGCTCGTTTGCAAGGTCGCGCAACTTCGTCCGCAATTCGATCTCCGGCGGTCGACTGGACCGATAGCGGATCGTCTTGCGGTCAGCGGATACAATCTGGCAGGCCCGCCGCTCTGAAAGAGCATGGCGGCCTTCAGATGCGTGACGGCTTCACGCTTGGCGACAGGCCCTACCATTTTTTTGATAGAAGCTCGCGGGGCGCGGCTGAATCCAACATCTGCTCGGCGAGCAATTTCTTCAGCTTGGCATTCTCTTCCTCGAGCGCCTTCAGCCGTTTCGCCTCGGAGACTTCCATACCGCCGTATTTGGCTTTCCAATTATAAAATGTCGCTTCTGAAATCCCGTGCTTACGGCAGAGGTCGGCCGCCTTCGCGCCAGCCTCCTGCTCCTTCAGCACCGCAATAATCTGCTCTTCCGTAAATCGCTGCTTCTTCATTCGTCCGTCCTTTAACAGGCCGGACCCTAATCCATTCCGGAGGAAATTACCCGTGGCAGGTCAACCCTTAAATTGGGCCATTCAGAACTGGAATTTTCCACTTATGATCCCTGTGGGGCATTGAGGAGAATCCCATAAGGCATCGAAGTTTTCGGAGGCGCAGATCGCCTTCGTGCTGAAGCAGGCGGACGACGGCACGCCGATCGCCGAGATGTGCCGCAAGGCAGGAATTTCTGACGCGACCCATTATAATCGGCGCAAAAATACGCCGGTCTGATGCCGTCGAAGATGAAGTGGCTGCGGCACCTCGAGGAAGAGAACGCCAAGCTGAAGCGTATCCTCGCCTGACTTCGCACAAAGAGCGACCCCACGCGGGTGCATACTCAAAGGCAATCCCAACGTTACGCTAGAAGCCTTCGAGAATGCGGGCCGATTCGCGTAGTGCATAACTGAGTAGCCACCGATGATTGGTCATCAGTGGCTTTGCAGAGAACTGCAAATTTAGTCAAAGCGATGACTTTATCTTCTCCGCGACGTTGGGAGAAAGCCATTTCGTCCAAATATCGGGATTGTTCGTAAGGAAGTATCTTGCGGCGTCTTCGCCGCTCGCTTGATTCTCGGTCATCCAGGCTAACAGCTCGTTGAGGGTGGCGTTGTCCCAGCGCCGCTTTCTCAGGTAGTCCAGCGCTGCACCGGCACGCTTGGCGAACCCGGGGGTGACGAGCGTCTCCACTTTGTCGGTGGGCCAAGCGTTTACTTTGGGGTCTTCGCAATCAACCACGGTGTTACAACGTTTCCATTCCGTGGCATCGTAAGGCGCATCAAAATCAAGCTTGACCATGGGATACTTGCCGAGCAACGACGTGGGCGACCAATAATAGCCCAGCCAGCCGATCTTGCGCTCGTAGTTTTTGGCAATTGAACCATCTAGACCCGCCGTCGAACCTGGATCGATCAGCATGAAACCTTTCGCGTCCCCATCGTAGGCTTTGTACAATTGGCTGGTCGCGATTGATGATCCCCATCCTGATGGACCATTGAAGACTGCACCCTTCGAAGCGTCCTCTGGAGCAGGAAAAAGTTCCGGCTGTTTCAATGCGTCGGAAACCGTCTTAATCTCCGGATGGGCGTCGGCGATATACTTTGGGATGTACCATCCCTGTATTCCCCCTTCACTTAATGCGTTCCCAGCCGATATCAACTTTCCTTCGGCAACGGCGCTTGAGACACTGTCGGGCAGAGCATTGAGCCATGCCTCAGGGGCTATATCGGGCTCCCCCTTTTCAATCATTGAGGTCATGATCGAAACTGTGTCACCGATGGTGATCTCTGCGGAACACCCGTACCCGTTTTCGAGAATGATCTTGTCTATGTTTGCTAGGACGTCTACCGATTGCCAGTTCATGTTCGCGATAACGACGTCACCGCATTCTGCTGCAAACGCGACGTGCGCGAGGCTGGTAAGACTAACAACCGCAAGACAGGTGCTGGCAAGCATTTTTCCAAACATCTTGATCCCCTTAGATAGCGGTCTCTCCTCAATTCGGCCTTGCAGCGCGACCGCAGTCGCTGTGGCCGTTGGCAAGCCTCCGACGAGCCCTTCGAAGAACACTGTCCGCTGATGTCAGTGCCCTGTGCGAACAACAAGAAGCATCAGGATTTTTGTCCCGGCCCTTTGACTGGCTCTGCATGCTCACAAAGACAGAACTTCAACTGGGTATGGGTTCGATTGCGGCATGCCCATTTTCGCGACGGTGCTCGATCTTAATTCCCTCGAACGGCATACCGGGAAGCGTCAAGTTGTAAGTGTTGATCCAAACTGTCCCAGCTTTGAGCTGGGCCGTCAGTCGGTGTCCGCGAGCGAGTTCTCTTGTGAATATGCCTGCTGCCAGTCCAAGTTCCCTCGCGTTGGCTCTAGCGACCACGTCCTTCTCGTAATCTCTCCGTTCGCAGCAGTGACGAAAATGATTTCAGGACCAGTGCTATGTTTTGTAAATCTGCCGTGGATAAAATGCGATCCGGCCGGGTGATAGCGCGGCGTCGCCCCCTCTACAGGCTGATAACTGCACATCGGCGACGCCTTGATCGTTAGAGGTGAACGAAGATCTCGTCATTTTCAACCGACACCGGGAAGGTCCGCGCTTTCACACGGGGATCGACGAGGAATTCCCCGGTCTTGATATCGAACTCCCAACCGTGCCAGGCGCAGCGGACCAACTCTCCTGCCCGGTCATAGACGAACTCTGCCTTGTCCGTCCGCTTCGTGGTCCCGCAGACGGGACCCTGGCAAAGCGCAGCTCCCTTGTGGGGGCATATGTTCAGAAGCGCGTGGTATCTGCCCTTGAGCCTGAAGATACCAAGTGACAAATTGCCGAGCGTAACGATTTTAGCGGCTTCAGAAGGAACTTCCGAAGCCTTGCAAGCAAACTGCTTTGAAGCCATTGCTGTCTCCTTTACTCTGCTGCCATCGCCGTTGGTCGCGGAATGCGCCGGTAAATGTCTAGTGCATTCAGACCCAGTATCTTCTCCCGCCAAGCAGGGGGGATGTGCAGCTTTGTGACGTCATCATAGTCCCAGTGCGGATAGTCGGACGCGAAGAGCAGCGTATTTTCGCCATCCATTGCCTCCAGGGTTGCCCAAAGGTGCTGGACATTGTCCGCTTGCTCAAGAGGCTGGGTAGACATGCGAATGTTCGACCTGAAGTATTCCGAGGGCAAGCGCTTCAACCAAGGTGTCTCCTTGCGCAACGCCTTATAGTTGGCGTCCAGTCTCCATAGGACCGATGGGACCCACGCCACCCCGCACTCGATGATCACGACTTTGAGGCCGGGCCATTTTTCAAAGACCCCCTGGGCGATCAAGGAAGCCATATGTGTCATGGCAGATTGCGGAAGGATAGCGTGAGTTTCCCAGAAGAAGGTCGAAGGTCCCGCTCCGATAGCGGTCGAGTTCACGCCGCCCTGACCACCAAGGTGCATGGCGAACGGCAGCCCTACTTCAGCGCAAGCCTCGTAAATGGGATGATAAAATGGGTCACCGTAAGGCCGCTGAGCACCGTGGCTTACCAGGACCTGGACGATTCGAGGATGAGAGCCGAGGCGCCGGATTTCGTCTGCTGCCAGTTTTGGATCCTGCGGCGCAACAACTATCGACCCCCAGAATCGGCTGTCCTTGGGCAACCAATAGTCAATCATGTAATCGTTGTAAGCCTTACAAAGTGCATTGGCGTAATAGGGGTTCGCCAAGGTCGACGCCTCGATCGGCTCGTCGCCGGTCAGGATTGCCACGTCGATATTGTATTTGTCGAGGTGTTTTTCCTTCATGATCGCGTAATTGTCGTCCTCCTCGATCGGGTTGACGTCATAGCGCGAGAAACCCTCGGGGTGAAACCACGGACGGTGACCGTGCGGAAAGGCGCCGCGTGGACCCGTCTTTTCGCCACGAACAAACATGTCCTTGAAGAAGCCGTCCATATACGGCTCCAGGACAGTCGCGCTGCACCAGTAGTTGTGACAATCGACATCGACGATGAACAAGATATTTCCTCCCCAAAGGGTCCACGCTCTATGTGGGTAATGACCGCCGCCACATATGACAGCAAACGCCGCCTTCGATAAACGGAGGTGAACCAGCGTTATTGATCGTAATTTACGATCTACAGCAGAGCCTAGCATCGGCGGGAACTGCCGTAACTCCGCCGGGCGAAACCGCGCGTGCTTCTAAGCAGCATTTCATTGTGGGTTGGCAGAGGGGCTAGGAAGACGGGTCCGGCAGCGCCGGGTGCATTATCAGCAGGCAAGCGCGTTTTCGACCAATCGAATTTACCGATTGAAAAAGCGACGTTTGCTCGCTCAATCCGCTTCGTGGAACTTGATATAGCTATGCTATCCAATCAGAGGTGCGCATGATGCTAATGGAAACAAGCTTTCCCTTCTCTCTTCGCTCTGCCAACCAGCAGCCATGCTACCGAGGCGGCCCAGCAACACTGGTATGCAAGGCAGTAGTCGACGAGACGCACGACAGCCGCACGTTCGCGTTTGAAGACAGCCAAAGCAGGAGCTTCGATTTCAAGCCCGGCCAATATGGGAGCTTCAAGTTTAACATCGACGGAAAACTCTGTCCTCGCACCTATTCGATTTCCTCAACCCCGACCCGCCCCCACAATATCCAGATTACTGTCAAGCGCGTCCCGGGCGGGCTCGTCTCGAACTGGCTGAATGACCAGATGCGCCCCGGGATGTCTGTCGAGATTGCCGACATTGGAGGTGACTTCAATTACCTCGATATCCCATCCAAGAAACCGCTCTTCCTCTCCGGGGGGGCGGGCGTGACACCGGTCATGTCGATGCTGCAATACATAACCGACATCGTCGATCAGACCGACGTGGAATTCGTTTATTTTGCCCGAACTCCAAAAGACATCATCTTCCGAGACCAGCTTGAATTCATCGCGAAGCGTTTTCGTAATGTTAAGGTGCATCTCGTGGTAGACGACACTGGCGAGGAGCCTTGCTGCCGTGTGCAGACAGGTAAACTCAGTGCAGCCTTGATGCAGTCGCTCGTTCCGGACCTCGCCGAACGGGAGATTTTCATGTGCGGTCCGGAGGGTTTCATGAAGGCAGCTCGGACCATGGCTGCCGAGGTGCAGATCGGGGCGCTACACGAGGAGAGCTTCGGCGAAAAGATCTTGATCGAAGAAGCAGAGGGGGTGGGTGGCGAAGTTTACTTCTCACTCTCGGGCACACGCGGATTTTGCGGACCGGGAGAGACCCTCCTCGCCGCGGCTCTAAACGCCGGCATCTGGATCGGCAGTTCCTGTCAGCAGGGTGTTTGTGGAAGCTGCAAGGTGAGATTGACGCAGGGAATAGTGGATATGAAGGATCTTGGTGGACTGCCGGAGTTCGAAAAGTCGCAAGGGTACGTATTGGCGTGCTGCAGTTGGCCCTTGGGGTCTGTATCCATAGATGCTTGAAAGCGGCACCACCGATCAGGGGAACCGGGTAGAAGGACGCTGGGTCATTGAGTAGCTCTTCACGAGGTGACGAGTGGGACTGATGTCTCGGGCATTAGCTTGTAAGAGATTGAAAATGATGGCCCGCAACGCTCTTGAGTGCGAGGATTGCCCGGTGCACCAAGGGGTCGTGCTTGCGGCGTCTCTGCGTCGCCACATACACCGGCTGATGAATTTCGGGAGCGTCGGCCACGAGCTTCGCCGAAACACCTGAGCCTGCGAGATAATCAAGAAGGTATTCGGGGAGATAGGTTGTACCTCCGAAGCGTTTCATTATGCCGACGGCCAATTCCTCATAACCGACGGTTAGAGCCGGATGGGCGAGATGGGGCAGGAGTTCGGCATGCGCACGTTCGATGTAGCTCGTATAGGAGGCTCGGATGTACCGCTCGGTAGAGACATCGGCCAGGTGGTCGAACTCGGTTGACACCATCACGAGCCGCTGAGCGCCAATCTCCTCGATGCTGAGATCCTGGAGGAACTTCGGAGCGAACACCACGCCGATGTCGATTGCGCCGTTGGCAAGATCAGAGATGATTTGCGCCGAATAATCCGCTTCCAAGTGCAGCGCGAGGCGCTTGTTGGTCGCGTGCAGTTCCGCGATCCAGTCCAGGAAGAGCGTCCGCATCAAGGTGAACTGCCCGGAGACTCGCAGGGAACCCTCATAACGCTCGAGCCCTCCGATGTCTCGGCGGGCATGTGCCCAGCCTGCTTTCAGCGTCCATGCATGCTGTTCAAATCGAAGGCCGGACGGCGTCGGGATCGCACCAGCGCGGCCGCGATGAAAGAGTTTCACTCCGACAGCCTGCTCCAGCGCCTTGACGCGCCCGCTGATGGTGGACTGCGTGGTTTCAAGCCGCTCGGCGGTTCGATTGAAATTGCGCGTCTCGAGCAGGTCAAGGAAAGTGTCGATAAGGTCCAGGTTCATCTTCGATCGCAGATGGCGATTAATATCGTGTTTCCGGTTGCGTTTATCATAGCAAAGAAATGTTGTCATCTTGGGTCGCTCCGATATCCCGCCGAAGCCGCTTAGGAGAGAATGATGTTTATTGTCAGTTGCGATTGCCAAAATTCTATGTTTCCGCCGTCAGACTCAATTGACATCGTCTGTGTCAGAGCGATGGATTGAACCGTGGTCGATCAAACCGGACAGTTCGCCACGAGTCTCCAAGCAGCTCGATCGTTCTCGGGGTCTGCGGTGAAGTATTTTCCCGGCGTCGCCGTAGCGACAGTGATCGCAATCTCCGCGCAATTTCTTTCCGACCACTATGGCGCGCCCGCGACGTTGATGGCGCTCCTGTTGGGGATGTCTCTCAGCTTCCTTTCGGAAGACGGTAGTAAGACCGTGGCGGGCATCCATCTGACGAGTCGCCTTGTGCTTCGCTTGGGAGTGGCAATGCTGGGTGCACGGGTATCGCTCGGAATCCTGAGCGATCTTGGGGCTGGCTTGCTCTGTCTGGTAATCGCCGCTGTTGTTTCGACGATATTGTTCGCAATGATTGCAGGTAAAATCACTGGTATGGATTGGCGGCTCTCGCTTTTGACGGGAGGTGCCGTTGCGATCTGCGGTGCCTCGGCCGCTGCGGCTTTGAACGCCGTGCTTCCGCAACGAAAGAACAGCGATAGAGATCTCACTCTGACGATTGTGGTGATAACCGTTCTGTCGACCTCCGCAATGGTTCTATATCCAATGCTAGCAACCCAGCTGCAGTTTAACGCCCAAGAGTCCGGCGTGTTCGTCGGCGGAACGGTCCATGACGTTGCCCAAGTTGTAGGCGCCGGATTTTCGATCTCGGATGAGGCCGGCGAGATCGCGACCATCGTCAAGATCATTCGTGTGGGCTTGCTGACTCCTATGTTGATCGGCACGTCTATATTGGTAACAGCAATGGGAGCAGGTGATCGCCAGAAGCTGCGAAACTTGAGCCGGCTGATACCAGGTTTTGTCCTGGGCTTCGCGTTTCTCTCTGCATTCAAATCGTTGGGGATTTTGCCGGCGGCACTCGCAGACTTTGCTACCGATCTATCGCGGTGGGCAATACTGACCGCGCTAGCAGCCGTCGGGTTGAAGACGTCGGTGAGGGAGTTCGCCGGCGTAAGACCGTCGGTCATTGCTCTCGCGCTGTTGGCGACAGCATTTCTTGCGGTCTTTATCGTGGTCGGCCTCATCTTGCACAGAGGCTAAATCGGCGACTTGGTCGCTCCGCAATATTGAGACCAATGGGATTTTATGAGCAGCAGATAGCAGGCTGGGTCTAAATCCCTCCCCATGTGGCGAAGGATGCGCGGCGGCTGCCACGTTGCCATATCCCTCTCACCATAGACGTTGCGCTCAGCCTGCGTGACACCGTCGAGCTGCCGCTGTTGATCCAGGAGCCGTTGGTCGCATCCGGCAATCACTCGGTCGAGCTCCGTGCGCGGCACCTGATCCTCTCGCAATTCATTAACCGCGACATCGTTCGGGCGCGGCCCTACGCAGCCCAGCTAGGAACTTCATCCGCGGACAGGACGTTGATAGTGCACATGCAACTGTTTCACGAGGCCCCATGTCCGGCAAATCAAAGGTTTTCTCCCTCTTCGCGACTGCCGTGGCCGACCTCTCAGGTAAACCTGCAACCTTCGTGCTAGCCGTAGCTCTGGTTTCGGTCTGGGCGGTTTCCGGTCCTTTGTTCGGATTCTCAGAAACTTGGCAGCTAGTCATCAATACCAGTACGACGATCATCACCTTCCTAATGGTCTTCGTCCTGCAGAACAGTCAGAACCGAGATGGCAAGGCATTACAGGCAAAGCTCGACGAGCTGATCCTAACGTCTCAGGCGCAGAACAAGTTCGTCGGCATCGAGAAGCTCGACGAAGACGCCTTGCGACGGATGAGCAAGGCACTTTCTGACCAAGCAGAACGTATGGAAGACGTCGCCGACAAAGCATCGGAGCGCGATAAGGCATCGGCCTGACTGCAGTTGTTTTACTTCGCTTGATTGAAGAGGCGATCGCGACGCTCTGACCGGGCTGCTCGCCAGGTTCGGCTCCACGGCCGTTGGACAATGCTTCGACAGCGGAACAATTTATCAAGTGCCATGTTGATCATGATCTAATGGAGGAGAAGCAACAATGGCTACGGAACCCCGTGAAAACTTGATTGCTTGGCTTCGCGATGCCCATGCAATGGAGGAGCAGGCGATAACCATGCTCAACTCGCAGCTCAAGCGCCTGGAACACTATCCGGCACTGAAAGCAAGAATCGGCCAGCACATCGAAGAGACGAAACGCCAGGAAGAGGTCCTGCTGGCGTGCTTAGACCGTGTTGGTGGCGGGTCTTCATCGCTGAAGGATGCAGCCGGCAAATTGACGGCGACGGCACAGGGAATGAGCGGCGTGTTCGCCAGTGACGAGGTGGTCAAAGGCTCGCTCGCCAGCTACACGTTCGAGCATATGGAAATCGCAAGCTATCGCATCCTGATTGCGGCGGCGGATGTCGTTGGCGATGCCGAAACGAAAGCGGCTTGCGAAGGCATTCTAGCCGAGGAAGCCGCCATGGCGGAGTGGCTTTCCGATCATCTGGATGAAGTCACACGGCAATTCCTGTCGCGAGATGAAGCGGACATGACTGCCAAGCGCTGACTAGTGCGCTGCAGAGCGTGACCATAAAACTATCAGAGATAGACTTGAACCGGCGGGCAAGTATCCGGGTGAATATCATAGCTCCAGAAAGGACTGGCGTGACCGGCCCTCTGAGGAGCGTTCCACAGCCGCTTACGGTAACGCGATCGCCTCGCCAATGAGCCGGGCGTATTCGGCCTCGGGCACTCCGTAGAGGCCGCCGGCAACGGCCATCAGACCGGTGCGCTCTTTAATGACGCAGATGCCCCGTTGCGGCTTAACGAGCAACTCCCCTTCAAGGATGTGCAGCGCGCTCGTTACTCCGGACCGCCGAACACCAAGCATGAGCGACAAGAACTCGTGGGATAGGGCGATTTCAGAACTGCCGATGCGGTCCTGACACATCAGGAGCCAGCGAGCCAGCCGCTGCACGATAGTTCCTTTCCCGTTCGCAAGCGCGGTGTAGGTCGCTTGGACGTGCACAGTCTGCATGTAACGGATGAGCAGGTCCAGCAAAGTTGGTCTTTCGTGGACCAACCGGTGCATTTCGTCGACCGGCAGACGTTGAGCGGCCCCAGCAATCTGGACGAACAGTCTATGGGGGGATTGGTTTCGACCCGAGAGCACAGATGTTCCAACCATGCCCTCTTTTCCGACGACGCCTGTTTCGATCTCCACCTTGCCGCCGGCGTCGGCGACCATCGACGTAACGCCGGATTCCAGGAAATAGACGTATCGATGGGGATATGTGGCCTCTGCAATTTTTGGTGGACCTCAAGCTCGACGCGCTCGGATGCTTTCAGAACGCCCCAAGCTGCTTCGTCGTCCATGACCGAAATAAGGATATTCGAGGTCGTTTCCCGATCAGACATTTTCCCCCTCCCAACAAATGGGCGAGAGCAGATTGTCTCCCAAGCGGCTGACAGCCAAGATCATTCAGCCGACGCCATAGAGAGTATGCTGCTGGCCTATCTGAAGCAACGCCTAATGTGCGATACCGTACCAAGCGAGTACTCTCGCTTTGAGGTCGCTTTTTGAGGTACGCCACCGAACCGGAAAATTCCAAATCATCAGCGTTGCCCCCGATCGTAGCGGACGCGATCGGTAAGCACTGGCCCTGCTTCGGCAGGGCCTTTTTTTTTGGCGGCGTTCGGACTGGAACATTCGCGAAACGCGACCATTTAATTTATTTGGCATCCCGTGGTGGGCTCATAAACCCTTCCGCGCCCTTTCTGGGCGGCCGCGCGATCCTTGGATCAGGTTGCTCCGCTTCGGCGGGGCGTCTTTTTGTACGCTACCGTTACCGAACCAAGAACTCCAACCGTCAGGAACCCAGTCATGTCGGTGACCCCACTGACGTAGCCCAACACCATTAGCCGAGTTCCCGAGCACCAGCGGTGAAGGTCGTTCCCTGTTATACGGCCCTGCCTATCTCCCGATCCGGGAGGCAACCAGCGACCTGAAGCAATCCGTCGGAGTCCTCGCGGACAAGATGGTGACGCAGAGCGAGCTCGAATGGCGCACACAGCGAAGCGCTGAGGATTGCGTCAGGACGGACGGCAGCGTGAAAGAGCTTCGTGACGCCCAGGTGCCGCGGGAAGAGCTCGATCGCGTCTTCGCCAGCTATGACCAGCGGTTTACCGATCAGCAGCGACAACTCGACGACGTCAAACAGGCGCAGGCAATGTCTACGGTGCAAGGGATATACTGCTTGATCTGAGAGAGCGGATCGATCGCATCGAGCGTCAGCGGCTCTCTGCCGGCAAATGGGGTCGGCAGCGCAATAGTTACGACCAGGGCTCGTCCAAACGTGTCAGAAAAGGCGAGCCCTGTCGCAAACCACGGCGTCGGACTATGTTGGAGCGCGGACGCGCGGCTAAGTGCTGAGCTTGGCGGCTACAGCTTTAAAATAAAGCTCCGGCGGGCCTGCGCGTCAATAATCAATAAGGGTTAGGATCGAAGGGCCCGCCCTACGGAAAAGCGAGCCCTTGCCGCGCCTCCTGTATCCCCTAGCCATTCAGCGCGGGATTGACCACGCGGCACCCGGAGAGGGGTGTCATCCGGGTTGAACAGAAGAACTGCCGCGCACCCCAGGCGCGCCAAACAAGGCTGGTTCCGGAATGTTCCTAAAAAAATGCCCCGCCGAAGCGGGGCAGGTCACGGGGAAAAGGTGACCGCGCGGCCCCAGGATGAGCGCTGCGATCCGACATCACTGGGCGACTGAGGTAAGGAGAGTCTACCGCGCGGCCGTCACCTCAACGCTCGGGATAGGCGACCGTTCCGGTCCGGTACCGTACAGTCAAAAGAGAAGCCCCGCCGAAGCGGGGCAGTTTGGGATACGAAAAGGAGGACCGCGCGGCTTTCCGTATGAGGTAACGGAAGGGACCGGAAGAGATCGACCACGCGATCCCAACAGCTCCAACCCTCAAGCCGTAGCAATGTTCCGGTTCGGAGCAAAAAGAAGGCCCTGCTGCTAAGGAGGGGACAGGGCCAGCTCGCCAGCACTGCTGGCTGGACGCGCGTCTGGCAGGGCGTGCCATCCGCGCGATCCGCTGGGTTAACCCCGATCGTATCGATGATGTTCCGGTGCGCCGGAAACTGATCCAGAGGATCGCGCGGCCTTCCAGAGGGCAAGGAAGAGGCAAAACAGTAAGTCACGCCACGCGATCCCAAACACTTAACGTCGAGATGCCGCTGCTGTTCCGGTCTGGTCGCGTACTCAATTGTGCCGAAGCTGCTGTTCGATAATCTCGCGCGCGAGCTCTGTCACGCCGCCGTCGTCGGCTGGATCGGTGTCCAGCAGGGAGGCCGCGAGCTGATAAATTGCTTGGTGATCCTCTGCGGACAGGATGCTCTTGTGTTCCAGATGCAGCATCAGCGCCGAAAAGAGTGCTGATGTGGAAAGGGAAACGGCAGATGCGCAAATTAGGGCGGGGTCGTCCACGTCAGCAGCGATCCTTGATGACGGTGGGAGGCGTGTGAAAGCTCCCCAAACCTCTCGACGTTTTTTGCTCATGGCTCGTTCCCAGAATATACTCGGAATCTGGAGCCCGTTTGTTCCTGGGCAATAAGCATTATGCGCGAGCCTCAGCCGAGAAGGCCGAACAGCGCCGCCAAGCTGCGGATAACACCGGCAATCGTCCCAAGCGTGGCCAGCGCCATCAGCAGCCACATTCCCCATCCCGGCTCGCGCGGTTCTCCCCGATCTTCCGGTCTCAGGCGCTGATTTCCCATCTCTTAAGTCATCGCCCTTTTCGCCGCCTCTCCAACAGCTCGGGAAACGCAGGGGGCACATTGCAATTGTTCTGTTGGTACACCACTTGTAAGCTATCGGCAGCTTCTGAAACGGGCGCTGGCGGGTGATGACTAAGTACCTTTAGCCCGCGGCTCGTATCCACTCCAGTCCATGGGGCTGCCATCGCAAGATCAGCCGGCGCGGTGCGCTTAGAAGATATAGCCTTCCGATATGTCTCTCTGCAGCGCCTCTACAGCGGCTTTTGCATCTTTGGCGACGATCGCGTCGTAAACGTCCTTGTGGTTCTGGGCGGAGCTTTGGAAAAGCGCTTCGTCGGCGAAAATGAAGCACGAAGGCCATGCTCCATCGCTAACCACGCGTTCGTCGAAACCCTCCGCAGTCGATCATGAGGCCCTTGGCACCTTGCGGTTGGCGGACTCGTCGTCAAGCGGGTAACCGTCACAGTGATTGGGATAGGTCGTTCCTGACAGACTGCACGCCGCGTACAAGCGCCGCGACCTCGGTAGACCTAGCGATTTCACGCTTTGCCGTAACCCAACCGTTCAAGGTTACGTCGGAGCCGTCGGCGGAGACGAAGATGTAGGCGCAATCCAAACCACCCGCCTGCTCCAAGGCATTTTCGACCGCATCGACGAGGTCGCGGTCGTCCGGTACGGGGTAAAATGGTCTTCCCACAAGGTGCAAATGACGCCGAGACCGCAGCCTTCTCGGTTCTCGATGATCTTGAAACACGTTTCGTTCGTATGGCATGGTGCCTCCATCTTGAGTTGGCCAGAAAACGTCGCTCGCCGCGAAAAATCGCGAGGCGAACAGCTAAGAAATGCACTGGCGTACCACCCGGCGGCGCATGTTCGATTTGCCGCCAGAACGGGTACGTTCACTCCTGCGCGGCGTCTTTCCGGAACTGCTCGATCAGAACCCGCGCCGCCAGATCCCTGACGGCCTGTTGCTTCTGGTCGCTGAAATGCTGCATGCCAGCGCCTTCGAGAATATCATCGAGCCGATCGAACTCGGGGGTGGAAAATACTGAGGCGGAAGACATCTTGTCCTTCTTTTCTGTCTTGGGGCTAGGGCACTCTGGCCACCCTTGACGACAGCGCCCATGTCATCGGCTGTCGATTGACCCTTCTTACGTCCGGATTGTGCACTCACCAAGGCCGCGAGCATTATATCAGCACGTTGGATATGAGAGGCGGAACTAAGGGCGGTGAGTACCGTTCGCTCCTCAAAGGAGAAGACACATGTCATACAACGATGAACATTCGGAGCAAGATCCTGCGAAGGGCTCCCGCGGGGTCATCGAAAAGGATTTGGAGAAGAAAGCACAGCAAAGCGGCGTGCCCGCGCGATTCCCTCCAAGATCGCGGCTCGCCGCAGAGCCGTCTCCGGGTTTCTGATACGTATTCGTTTCACTGATCGGAACGATGTGCGTTCTGGCGTGTTTGCAAGGAGAGCGGCTCGTTAAGCAGCAGGCGATGGACTTCCCCGGCAAATGATCGGATAGTAACTTGCGACACGTGCGAATGCCCCTCTCATCAAGGAGTACGAACAATTGGGTCGACATCCGACAAGGTTTCCGGCAAGGCAAATGAAGTGACCGGCAAGGCTAAGCAGGCGGTTGGTGAGGCAACCGACAATCGCGGTGCGTCGAAGATTATCTACGATCTGCTGCTATCGATACAGTTCCGACGGTTGAAGCCCCCTGCTGACGCAGACCGCGACCAGGTCTTTTCAGCGACAAAAATTCCCTGCAATGCGATGATCACCAGGATCAGACCTGTAAGGATTCCTTCAGTGTCGGGGTTGTTGGACCCTTGCGAAAGGGTACATCGAAGTCTTTCAGGCTGTTCCTTCTCACAGCTGGCAAACGAACGTCGCAGTCCGCACCTGTTCCTGTCAGTTCTCCCATTCTGCTTCCGCGATCGAACTCGCCATCAGGTCATCCGCGCCATTCGACTCCGCAGGAACAGTGAGGGTGACGAGTTCCCTGTGGCCGCTTAAAACCAAATTATAAAGCTTGTGAACGTGTGTCGCGCCGCGGAATTGTTGAATTGCCTTGCCATCCGTCCGTTGGACGAAAGCCTTCTCGAATTGGGTGCTGTCGATACCGAAAACGAGAATGGTGCAGGCATACACCACCTTGGCGTTCAGAGTGTGTTTACTAATCCCCAAGATCATTCGCTGCGGGAGGTCATTGCCAGATACAGCCCATCCTTCCACCGTCTCCGGATCGGCCAGGGGAGCCATGCCGACAATCAGCTGCGTGGGAAGCGGCAACCAGCCGCTCGTCTCGGCAGTCGCGACGGTGCGTTCGTAGTCGGGTCCGCGCGACAAGCAGAGGCGATGGAAAAAATTGAACGCGGAACCGGCGTCCCCCGCCAGTGCATCTGACGCGAAGCAGAGGAAAGCCAGTTTCAGTATTGCTGCGGTGCGTGCCATCTTCTTCGCCTGATCGCGGCGTTCACCAGTGGGATTCAGATGCGGAGGACATGACGTCGGATCTTACCGCACCGTCCGCGGATGTCGCCGCCATCTGCTTGGCACGAGGGTCGTCAACACAAAAGCGTTGCACCAGCGTCAGCAGTTCCGCCAGCGTCCGTCGGCCACCTCAATAATGCGGCTTATTTACACTTGTCGTCCATGGCTTTCGCCGCCGCGGTTTTGTCACCATGTTGCTGTGCATTGACGTCCTGCTGAGAGGTGGCAAGATTAGGATCGGCACCCATTGGCATGGACTCGCCAGTCTTCTGAGGTGTTTTGGCCTCCGCGCTGGTCTTCGCTCCTTCCAATGGGGCAAGCGACCCATCTTTGGCAATGCCGCCACGACCATCCTTGTTTACCGATCCAGTTACATCCGGGCAGTCGGCGAAACTCGGCTGGAATGAGAAAGCTGCCATACCGATGGCAGCTACGATTACAGAAGTGTACTTCATGGCACTTTCCTCCTGAGAGCTTAACAATGTTGCGCCCTGAAGGTTCCGCGCCCAAGGACGCAGTTTGGTCTCCACGAATGACACGCTGGTGCGATGTGGAATGGGAGTCGCGGCGGACCCTGAAGCGGGTGGCGAATGGCGCGTCTATCGCACGCGCTCAAGAAGCTGATTGCATCGAAAAGGTCGCCAGCCAAGCATAGACGACAGCGGACGAAAGTTCGGCTTGGTTGCAACGCCCTTGGGCGAAATACAGGCAGCCTAGGGGCGTACCAGCTCTCAACTCCGTTGATTTGGTACGCTCGGCACAGGCATTCCTAATGGCTTTCGTAACAATCTTTCAATAGCGCCGTCGGCCCAACCGTGCGCGATGAAACATTCAGCCTTCGTGCCTGCCTGGCTGCTACTCTGCGGCCATATAATCAGCGAGAAAGAACTTGCTTGTCCACAACTGATGATGCGCCTGACTGAGAAGATCGTGCCCCATCGGGTGGTGTAGGTCCTGAGGTTTAGGTGGCCATCAGTGTTTTCCATTTAGGGTCGGGTTGTTCAAGACCAACCTGATGGAAAGACCACCGATGACCGACGATATGATGAACGTGCGTTCGCTTGTTGAGAAGAGCGCCGATGCTGCGGGAGATGATGGGCTTTGCGGCCGAGCGGTTGATGGAGCTGGAGGTCGGCGGCGCGACGGGTGCTGGTTTCGGCGAGAAGAACCCACTGCGGCTCGCCCAGCGCAATGGCTATCGTGATCGGGACTGGGAGACGCGGGCCGGAACCGTGGAGTTGCGCATTCCCAGGCTGCGCAAGGGCAGCTATTTCCCAAGTTTTCTCGAGCCGCGTCGCATGGCAGAAAAAGCCCTGACGGCCGTCATTCAGGAAGCCTATATCCAGGGCATCTCGACACGCTCGGTCGATGACCTGGTCAAAGCCATGGGCATGAGCGGCATCTCCAAGAGCCAGGTCAGCCGCCTGTGCGAGGAGATCGACGTCAAGGTGAAGGCGTTTCTGGATCGTCCCCATCGAGGGCGATTGGCCATACCTGTGGGTCGATGCCACCTACCTGAAGGTCCGCCGTGGCGGTCGTATCGTCTCCGTCGCCGTTATCATTGCCGTCGGCGTCAACAGCGATGGGCGGCGCGAGGTTTTGGGTATGGAAGTCGGCACGTCCGAAGCCGAGCCGATCTGGACGGAGTTCCTGCGCAGGCTCACGCGCCGAGGTCTGCGCGGTGTGAAGCTCGTCGTTTCCGATGCCCATGAGGGCCTCAAAGCTGTCGTCACCAAGGTGCTCAACGCCACTTGGCAAAGATGCCGGGTTCACTTCATGAGGAATGTCCTGGCACATGCGGGCAAGAGCGGCAGGCGCGTCGTCTCCGCCTTCATTGCCACGGCCTTTGCTCAGGAGACCTCCCAGACAGCAAGCGCTCAATGGCGCAGCGTCGCTGATCAGATCAGGCCGAAAGTTCCAAAACTCGCTACCATCATGGACGACGCCGAAGAAGATGTGCTCGCCTACATGACCTTCCCGAAAGAGCATCGGGCCAAGCTGCATTCGACCAACCCAATCGAACGTCTAAATGGCGAGATCAAGCGACGCACTGAGGTCGTCGGCATCTTTCCCAACGACGAGGCCATCATTCGCCTCGTCGGCGCATTGCTGCTCGAACAGAACGATGAATGGGCGGTGCAACGGTCCCGCTACATGACGCTGGAAACAATCGCTCAGATGAGCGATGATCCACAAATCAGCCTGCCTGCTGTGGCGCGCTGATATCGCGCCGGCTCTTTGTCGGAAAGCACGGCTCTCTGCCGGAAGCTCACCACTCCCCGAGACACGATCCCTGAGAAGAAGGCTTCATGGCTGACTCGCATAGATTCTGTCGACATGAAGTGGTTGATAAAGGTCAACGTGTGATCGCCATCATTGATTGCGCCCCAGGCGGAGCCACGCACACGCATACAGCCGTTGCCGCGGCGCCGAAATCGCGACGACGGCCGTGCGGCAAGCGACAATGCGCCGTCAGCTCGGGAGTGCCCCTGATCGCTTCGCTACCCACGTTGCGACAAAGTCCATCAGGGCGGGGGAAAGGCAATCATATGGCTCAAGGCCAAGCGCCCTCAGCCGGGCGCGAATGCCGTCCATACGTGACGGCTCGACGCCGGACTCGATCACTGAGGAGACGAAGGCGGCGAAACCGGGCGGTGCCCAGCCGGACTCCTGGAAACGCTCTGGGTGTACGAAGTCGAGCCCCTTGAAAGCGTGATCGCGTTCAACCGGTCCGTACATGTGCACACCGCATTCCTTGCAGGCATGCCGCCGAATGAGCGCATCGGGGTCGATGATCGTCAGCTTGTCTCCGTTCTCCAGCACGGTCACATTCTCATGTGGTGTAACCGCCACGATGGAAAAGGCCACGCCCTTTGGCTTCCAGCACTTGGTGCAGCCACAGACGTGATTGTGTGCGACCTGTCCCTTAATGGCGACCTTTACCGGTCGGTCAACGCAGGCGCAGACCAGCGTGCCGCCGCTGAAATTGCTATCGGCCGGCGTGACGCCGCTGTCGATTGCCGGATGGATCGATATTTCCATTGCCATGGTATGTTCTCCCCTGTTTTTGCAGCCTTGGCTGCGGTTTGAAATCTCCGGCCGGCCTCGGCAGCGGGCTAGTATACGATGACGCTACGGATGCTCTTGCCCTCGTGCATGAGGTCGAAACCTGTGTTGATCTCGTCGAGCGAAAGCGTGTGGGTAATCATCGGGTCGATTTCGATCTTGCCAGCCATGTACCAGTCGACAATTTTCGGTACGTCGGTGCGACCTCTCGCTCCGCCGAAAGCGGTGCCCTTCCAGACCCGGCCGGTGACCAGCTGGAACGGCCGTGTCGCGATTTCCTGACCAGCGCCTGCGACCCCGATAATGATCGATTCTCCCCAGCCGCGATGGGCCGCCTCGAGGGCCTGGCGCATAACCTTCACGTTGCCCGTGCAATCGAAGGTGTAATCGGCGCCGCCGATCTGATCGGCCCCGCGCTTCGTCATGTTGACAAGGTGGGCCACGACATCGCCGTCAACCTCGGTCGGGTTGACGAAATGGGTCATGCCGAAGCGCTCGCCCCATTCTTTCTTGTCGTTATTGATGTCGACACCGATGATCATGTCGGCGCCGGCAAGGCGGAGGCCCTGGATGACGTTCAAACCGATACCTCCCAGCCCGAACACGACCGCCGTCGCGCCTTCTTCGACCTTGGCGGTGTTCAGGACAGCGCCGATACCGGTCGTCACGCCGCAGCCGATGTAGCAGATCTTGTCGAAGGGGGCATCCGGATTGACCTTGGCGACTGCGATCTCCGGCAGCACGGTGAAATTTGAGAACGTCGAGCAACCCATGTAATGGAAGAGCTTCTTGCCGTCGGCTGAGAAACGGCTGGTACCATCAGGCATCAGTCCCTGGCCCTGAGTGGCCCGGATCGCGGTGCACAGATTCGTCTTGCGCGACAGGCACGAAGGGCATTGCCGGCATTCCGGGGTATAGAG
Organism: Rhizobium sp. SVR5-9E; assembly: GCF_056755095.1. Taxonomy (NCBI): domain Bacteria; kingdom Pseudomonadati; phylum Pseudomonadota; class Alphaproteobacteria; order Hyphomicrobiales; family Rhizobiaceae; genus Rhizobium; species Rhizobium sp. SVR5-9E. The sequence continues at coordinate 90,137 of NZ_JBNDHS010000011.1, forward strand.
CGGGATGACATGGTCACCCTTCCTGACGCTCGTCACCCGCTTGCCGACATCGACCACAACGCCCGCGCCCTCATGGCCCAGGATGGCGGGAAAGATGCCTTCCGGGTCAGCGCCGGAGAGGGTGAATTCATCAGTATGGCAAATGCCGGTCGCCTTCACTTCGACCAGCACCTCGCTCTCGCGCGGGCCCTCCAGATCGACCTCCATGATATCGAGGGGCTTGCCGGCTCCAACGGCAACAGCAGCGCGGGTTTTCATCTTCGTCTCCTCCCCTGAAAGCCTTGCATTTTGGCGATCTGCCGATTGTAGCTCCGCTACTGGGTGATCGGCCTGTCGTTCTCGTCGAGCAGCGGCACATTGTATTCGAGCAGGATTTTGTTGATCGCCGCCTGATTGTCGCTGATGAACCGGTTGAGCGTCCGCTTCCATTCCTGGTCGGAGGGGCGCACTCCCATGGTGATCCGGTAGGTCATTCGCGAACCACTCGTTTCTTTCACGAGCGGAACGACGGCGAGGTCGGCACCGGACTCCTTGGCATAGTAGCCGGCCATCGGTCCCCACGCGACCGCGGCGTCGATCACGCCGTCGAGCAGATCCTTGATCATCACTTCGGCCATGGAGGGTGCGACGCGGGTATCCACCACAAGCGGGTATATCTTGGCTTTTCCCATGAGCTTCGCCGCCGCCATGTTGGTGCTTGGCGGCGTACGCTGCACGACCCCGATCTTCTTGTCGGCCAGTTTCGGATCCTCGATGGTTTCAACGCCGTCGAGTTCGCCGCTTTTTTTGTAGATCAGGACATAGGTCGATCGATAGTAGGCGTTGGTGTTTTGCACCAGCTCGTCACCCTGAGGATAGCCGATGATGATGTCACAACGATTGGCCCGCAATGTATTGCGCACAAAACCGATGACCATCGGAAACCAGGTATAGGAGACCGATTTTCGTCCGAGTTTTTCGGCCACAAGCTTGGCGATCTTGTTTTCGAAGCCTTCGCCGCTTTCGTCGCTGAACGGCATGTTGGATGGGTCCGCGCAGACTCTCAGCACGTCCGGATCGACCAGTTCCCCCGCTGCACCAAGCCCGGCTCCTTGCGCCAGCGCTCCCCCGGGGACGAGTGCGAGCAGCAGCGCCAGCGGCGCGATCTGCTCGAGGCGGTGGGACATGCGTGTCGCCATGTTTCAGCTCCCCATGCACGAGGCCTCGTGCTCTTTCGCGGCCTGGGGTTTGTCGGCTTTCTGAGGCGGTCGGCCTCGCGGCGCCGCTTCGACGGCGCGGGCGCGCAGATAGACGTAAATGTCGTCCAGGTAGCAATAAACGTTCTTGTTGTCGCCAAAGGCAGGCATCACATTTTCCTTGCCGGCGGTCATATTCTTGCGTCCTTCCGCGACGATCGAAATGAAGGTCGCGTAGTCGATGTTCTTCATGGTCTGGGCGAGCGCCGGCGCATAGGAGGAACCCATGCCATCAGGCCCGTGACAGGTATGGCAATCGGCGTGATAGCGGCGATATCCGCTGAATGTGTACCAATCGACGACGCCGTTCTCGATCTTGAAGGTGGGATTGCCATCGGCATCAAAATATTTTCCGTCTTCCTCCGTCGCGACGGCCGCCTTTTCCTTGCTGTCTTGCGCCTGTGCGACGCCGATCACCAACGGCAGAAACGGGGCAAGTGCGCGAACAATGAAATGCAATGACATTCATAAACCTCTTGCTCCGAACGCCATTGCCCACCTGCATTCCCGGTTGGACGAGGCGCTTGATGTTATGATCTGGTGGAAACCGAGAGCCCGGCAGTCTTGCGCTGTGTCGGGCTCTCGCATCGTTATGCTTCGGCGGCTGTGCTAACCGGTCGCCGGCATCATTGATCCGGAAGGCCGAATACCGTTAGCTGTCCACCCAATGTGGTGTAGTCAGCCAATGCGGCATAGCCACCGACTGCACCCAATCCTGCCGTGGAGATGCTTTTGCTTTCGTCAGTCGGGGCCTTTTCTCCGGCCACCGCCGTCTGCCAAGCCGCAGCACCCTCCGCCCCTAGAAGGCCACCGGCGAGACCGATACCGGCCCAGCCGCCGACACCCGACAGAACGGCTACATATTGCTTTCCGTCATGTTCGAAGGTGTTGATGTTGCCGATGATGCCGGAGGGGGTCTTGAACTTGTAAAGTTCGTTTCCTTGCGTATCCACCGCCTTGATGTAGCCTTCAAGCGTGCCGTAGAAGATGACGTCACCGTCGGTGGCAAGCGCGCCCGACCATACCGAGAACTGCTCAGGCTTGGACCAGACGATCTCACCCTTGGCCGCGTCCCAGGCGATGAAATTACCCATGCCGCCGTGGCTGCGGGGCGTGGGATACATGGTCACCGTCGCGCCCACATAGGCCTGACCGGCAGTATAGCCCACCCGGTATGGCTCATAATCCATGCAGACATGATTGGTCGGCACATAGAACAGCTTGGTTTTTGGCGAATAGGTTGCCGGTTGCTGATCCTTGGTTCCAAGTGCTGCAGGGCAGACACCCGTGGTGTTGACATCCTCGCCGTTGAATTCAGTCGAGTACTTGTCGACGACCTGGGGGCGGCCATACTCCTTGCTGTTTGGATCCATCACGACTTCGGTCGCCCAGTTCACCGTCGGATCGTACTTCTTGGCAACCAGGAGTTCGCCCGTCGCGCGGTCCAGGGTGTAGGCAAAGCCGTTACGGTCGAAATGGACCAGCACATCTCTCGGTTGCCCGTTGATTTGCAGGCCGTCGACAAGAATCATTTCGTTGACGCCGTCATAATCCCATTCGTCATGCGGCGTCATCTGATAAGCCCATTTGGCCATGCCGGTGTCGGCATCACGCGCGAAGAGCGTCATAGACCAGCGATTGTCGCCGGGTCTCTGGTTCGGGTTCCAGGTCGAAGGATTGCCGGTGCCGTAGTAGATCAGATTGAGCTTGGGATCATAGGAGTACCATCCCCACGTGGTTCCGCCTCCGGTCTTCCACTGCTCGCCTTCCCAGGTGTTCATCCCGGAATCCTTGCCTACCGGCTTACCGAGATGCGTTGTCTTCTCCGGGTCTATCAGCGTTTCGGAATCGGGGCCCGTCGAATAGGCCCGCCAAGCGAGCTTCCCGTCGCTCAGATTATAGGCCGTTAGGTGACCGCGGACGCCGTATTCGGCACCGGATACGCCGACGATGACTTTGTCCTTGACCACCATTGGTGCAGACGTTCCGGATTCAGAAAGGCTTCCGTCAATCTTTTCCCCGTTCTGAGCCTGCCATGCGACCTTGCCGGTCTTGGCGTCGAGTGCCGTCACCATCGTATCGGCCTGATACAGGATAATCTTGCCGTCACCATAGGCGACACCGCGGTTGACCGTGTCGCAGCACATGATCGAAATGACTTTCGGATCCTGCTTCGGCTCGTATTTCCAAAGAATCCTGCCGTCGTTTTTGAGATCGAGCGCATAGACCGGATTCGGATATGGTCCGTGCACGTACATTATGTCGCCGATGACGAGCGGGCCGCCTTCGTGGCCGCGCAAAACGCCGGTCGAGAAGGTCCACTTGACCTCGAGATCCTTGGCGTTGTCCTTGTTGATCTGGCTCAGCTTCGAATAGCGGGTGTTCGCATAATCGCCTGTCGGCATGGCCCAGTTTTTGGAATCCGAGGCCAGTTTCTGCAAATCGTCATTGGCCCACGCTCCTGTGAGCGAAGCACATGCCAACAACGCTGCGGCAAACGGAATGCGACCTATCCTCGTGAGTTCACGCATGAAATCCTCCCAGAATTCACGATCAGGAATCGATTGCCACGCGCACAGGGACTTGCCCAGCGTGACGGGGGTATTTCCGACAGCGTGTCACGGTCAGAGCCAGATGCGTACAGAGGGCACCATGTCTACCCACCTCGCTTGGCCTGCGAAAGACTGTCACCACTCCCTACTTCAGTGAAGCCATTTTGAAGCCGGAAACAGTTGATAGACTATGTCATAAAAAAGCAACACGCAAGCGAAAACAATATTTTTTCAATGTTACGGCTAAATATGTGCACTGCGAAAAGCCGCGTCTCGGGACATTCACCTTCGAAAGTAAAAGCGGACATCTTTACTTAGATATTCTATCGCGCCCGCCCTCGGAATCCCCGGTAACATGATAATCCTTTGACGTTTTCTGATTATATCATTACATGTAAATTTCCGGATTGGCGTGAGTTGGCGATTGAAATTTTCCCGGTTGCATCAGTGATGCAACCGGGCTCCGCCGCGTAAGCGCACGTTCAAGGAAATCCGTCGTTGCTACCCGAGCTGGCAAATGTGAAGAACGACAGTGGCAAGATTGATGGGATGTTCAGGAATGCCCCTTTTTCTCGCCGCGGCGTTGATCGGTATGCCTCCGGTGCAAGCCGCCGATGACTATCCGACGTCAGCGATTGCCGATTATGTGCTCGGCTGCATGAAAGCCAACGGTGAAACGCGCGACATGCTCGAGCGCTGCTCGTGCTCGATCGACGTGATCGCGTCAATCATCCCTTACGACGACTATGTCGCTGCGGAGACGTTCAGGCGAATGGCGCAAACGACCGGCGAAGCAAGCGGGCTCTTTCGGGAAAGCGCGTCGGCCAAGGCAGCCAGCTCGGAGCTAAGACGCGCCCAAGCCGAGGCCGACATCCGATGCTTCTGACCAGGGTTTGGCTGGATAGGTCGACACGAAGGTCGCTGTAGCACTTCGAATTCCGGTATGGTTTTGTCCTTAAATCGGACCGATTTAAGCAAGCTTGCAGCAAGATCTCTACACCAATGCTGGGAGCTTTAGCGGCATTTAAACAGCGTCCGGAAATCTCTGCTGGAACGACCGCAGGAGCTCGCCCGTGGCATCGGCTGTGCGAGACCGTCGCTCCAATTCCACCTGGAATATGCCGACAACATGCGCCGGCTGCGGTGAAAGCACAATGATGCGATCTGACAGCATCAATGCCTCGCGCAGATTGTGGGTCACCATAAGAGCTGTTGTCGGCCGCGCCGACCAGACCGACAACAGCAGATGGCGAAGCTTTTGGGCAGTGGGTTCATCAAGTGATACGAAAGGCTCGTCGAGAAAAAGCACCGTCGGCTCCGTCGCAAAGGCCCGCGCCAGGGCAGCCCGTCGCGCAAGCCCGAGGGACAGTTCCGAAGGATAGAGGGAAAGCATTGGAGAAAGGCCCAACTTCTCGAACAACCAGGCGAGATCGCGATTCCTCTGTGCCTTTGGCAAGGTCAGCCTGACATTCTGCTCCAATGTCCGCCAAGGCAGCAGTGTGGGCTCCTGAAACACAGCAGCGATGCGGCTGTTTTCGCCCTCCGGGAGTTGGAACGATCCCGTAAAATCCTTGTCGAGGCCGAGCAGTATGCGAAGTGTGGTTGTCTTGCCGCAGCCCGAAGGCCCGAAAAGACAGGCGAATTCACCCCGGCGGACCTCAAAGGAAAGATCCCTGAGCGCCGTCAGGGCGACGTCTTGAGCGGAACGGAATCTCTTTTCGGCGATGTCGACCCTAAGCGGGACGTCGGCGCCAAAGGGTCGCATGTCGTTCAAAGGGTTGCACCAGAAGGAGTTCAACAAGCAGCATGACCGCTACGAAAGCGAGGGTGTAGGCCAGGATGGCGGCAACATCGAAGAGCTGGAAATAGAGGTAAATCTGGAAGCCCACTCCATTCGAGCGGCCAAGGAGTTCCACGACCAGAACGATCTTCCAGATCAGCGCGATGCCGGAGCGAGCTGCAGCCGCAAAATAGGGCTGCAATTGCGGAAGCAGGATATGCCTGACGCGATCGAGCGGGCCGACGCGATAGACGCTCGCCATCTCGCCATACCGTGGATCCAGGGCGCGTGCCCCCTCGCGCATCATCACCACGACGTTCGGTATTTTGTTGACCGCAACAGCGCCGATTGCAGCGGCCTCATTGAGACCGAACCAGATATAGGCAAGCACGATGATAACGAGCGCCGGTATGTTTAGGAACAGGATCAGCCAGGAATTGAAGAACTGATCGGCGCGTCGATTGCTCCCAAGAAGAACACCGACGATGGAGCCGATCATCATCGCAAGGAAGAAAGCCGCGGCAACGCGGGCAAGCGTCGCGCCGAGATGATAGAAGAGCTCGCCGCTTGCCGCCTCCCTGACGAGCACTCCCCAGACCTCCGCCGGTGGCGGAAAGGCTCGGCTCGGCCACAAATCGGCAGCGAGGTTCCAGAGCAGCACGAGCCCCACCAAAGAGAGCAATGTCGTCAGCCACGGCCCAATGAACGCGGGCAACCTCATGTGATGCAGTGGCGCCTTCCGTCTCATTGAAGGCACGTTTTCAGTAATCACTTCGTCAACTCCGCCCAGAACGTGCCAGTTGCCATCTCGGGCGCCGTTCCGACCAGCTTCGTGCCGCCGATCTCTGCCAGAACCTTGTAAAGCTTCGCTGCGTCGGCTTCTTCGTCAGATACCGGTCGCCGAGGGATTCCTTCGCGATATCGGTTGCGCAATTTCTTAAGCTCCTGCCCCTCCGCCCGCACGAGCGGTGCGAGCCGCAGCCACTCCTCATCGGAAGAGGCCAGGAGATCCTTGGCTTGCGCAGATGCTTTCACCAAGCCCATCGCAGCACCGGGATTTTCAAGCGCCCATTTCTCGCTAAAGACGTAACCGAGCGCCGAAACGGGTCCAGACGCGCCAAGGCCCTCTGCCGCCTCGTTGGCTCCAATCAATCGCCGAAAGCCGTTCGCCTCCAGGCGCGCGCAGAAGTGCCAGAAATTCAGGACCGCATCGAGCTCGCCCTGCTGCGCCTTCTCCGAAAGCAGCGGCGGCGCGCCGAACACGATCTCATTGCTGGCAACCAGGTCGATTTCATGATCACGCTTGGCAAGCGCCTGAATCAGGAGCCAGCTCTTGTCCAGCGGTCCGCCGGCTACTCCGATCTTCCGGTTCTCGAGATCGGCGATCCCCTTTATTGGCGACTGCTCTTTCACCATGATGGCACCGACCGCCGTCGAATAGGGAACCAATGTGAGATCGTGTCCGGCCGAACGCTCGCGGGAAACCCAGAGCCAGTCGGACACGATGACGTCGATATCGCCGGCCAGCATCGCGACATTGGACGCATCCTCACCAGCAAAATAGACAACTTCGACCTCGACACCGTTTTCAGTGTCGAACTTGTGGCGCTTCAGCGTATCGAGTTCCCAGCTTACTGTCCCGAATTTCAGAGCACCCACGCGAATTTTGCCGGCTGCCCTGCTGACGACGGGCGTCGCGACAACGGCCCCCGCAGCCGCAAATGCCGCCATCGACAAGATACAACGTCGCGAGATCATAGCCACGCCTCCCATAGATTGTTGTTTCTATGCATGTCGTTGCCGCAAAACCGCTGCACAAATTTCAGCGACATGCATTAGAGCGGGATGCCGAAAAGTGTTTGCGGCTTTCGGGCGATATCCCGTTCTACCTCTTTGATTTAGAGGCGGATTCAGATTTTAGGTCGATTCGACCTAAAATCATCCGGCTCTTGATCCCCGCAGATTCGGTCAGATGTCTTCGCCGTTATCGCGATACGCGCACTTCCAGCGAATGACCTTGAGCTTCGGATTCTCCTGCGACCACCTCGCGACGTAGATCGAGGCCTGAAACATGCATTGCACCAGGGAGCCCCCGTACTCGAAATAAAGGTGCTCGGTGCGGCAATTGCCAGGATTTGCCGTCAGGCAAACAGTGAGAATGAGATCGACCAAATTCACTCGATACCTCACGCCGACCGCCCTTGGCCCTCGCGCTGATCGCAGCGTCCTGTGGCGCGTGGAGATCGCTAATGTCGTAGATTTTCTCCCTGATCAAGCTACGCGCTCCCGCAAAAGTCGTCAACAATATGCTAATGCACTCTTCGATATTCACCCTGCGCAAGCCCTTCGATCGAATCTACTTCTTCGCGAGCACCTCTGACGCGGTCTTGGCAAGCTGGTACAGCCTTTGCTCGATGATCGTCGGCACCTCGCAGACATATGTCAGCGACTGCGCGCGCTCTTCGAAGAGGCGCGTCTGCCAGATCAACCGGTCGGTGCGCTCGGCGACTTCGCCCGGATTCGCCTCCGGCTTGGCCTGCATGGCATCGACCTCGGACGCCTCCTTGCGCAGCGCTGCCGCAAGCTCGAGCTGCTTGCGGGCATAGCGGCCGATGCCGGAGATGACGTGGGAGCGTTCCGCATTCATGTGATCGAATAGCCCTTGAACCAGCATCGTCATCCGGCTCTCGACCTGATCACCAGGCAGATTTGCCGCAAAATCCCGGATGTCCTGCTGGGCCTCCGCGACAGGGATACGTCTGGCAGCCGTCTGCCGAACCAGCGTCGAGATATCGTCATCCTTTGCCCATCCCCTAGCCGATTCAGGCAGCTCCGGCCCATTCCAGATCTGACCCAACGACAGTTCGGGCACCTTACGCTGGATGCACGGCCAATCCGCATCGGCGCCCGACGCGGTAATCGGAAAACCGGTGATCGCCGCAAGAACAATAGAGCGGGCCAGTCGGAGCAGGAGGCCTAAGCGATCCATCATGCATTTCCTCCCGTATCCTGCTTGCGGATCATCAGCCCACGAGAAGGGTCGTAGGCCATGATGGCGCCCGCAAGAAAGATGATCGTGAACCCAGAGACGACGGCGAGGGAAGTCCACTCCACCAGCCCATAGAAGGCGAAACGGATTAATTCGACGACATAGGTGAAAGGATTGACGAGACAAATCTTGTAAAGAAGGGGGCTCGCTTCCTGAACGCGCCACAGGGGATAAAGCGCCGCGGAGGCGAAATACATCGGAAATATGACGAAGTTCATGATACCGGCAAAGTTCTCGAGCTGTTTGATAACGGAGGAAAGCAGCAGTCCGAGCGCACCGAGCATCATGCCGCCGATGAACAGTGCCGGAAATACCAGGAGATAGCCGATCGGCGGCGCCTTCACGCCCCAGAACCCGGCAATGGCGAGAAACACGTAGACTTGAGCGATCGATACGATGACGCCGGCTAATAGCTTCGATACCAGCAGGAACCAGCGCGGGAATGGGCTGACCAGCAAGGTACGCATGTTGCCCATTTCGCGGTCATAGACCATCGACAGCGAGGATTGCATGCCGCTGAAGAGCAGGATCATGCCGCAAAGGCCGGGCGTGATATAGACCTCATACAGCACGTAGGTCTTGTAG